>JANPCU010000114.1:0-5000 GCA_031431195.1 Planctomycetota bacterium
CACCGACCTCTGCAAGAGCCAGTGCAGGCAGCATGGTGTGGCTCACAATATAATGAACTAATGGACCTCAGACCACTCTCCCCGCGGGCGACGTGACATTCGGCGAGGACGCAGCAGTGGGGAGAGGGCCGGGGGGTGGCCGGATGAAACGGCGTTGTCATGGCTGGCGAGTTGGTGAACGCCAGGGCTCCGTCTGGCGTGGTCAGCTGGCCTCCGACTCAAACGCCAGCGAGCCGGGCGGCGTCAGCCCCGGGACTGGGTCGGCGAGCGGCCAGGTCCGGAGGCTGACGCTATCCGGCTCGCCGGATCGGCGCTCTGGAGGCGCCAGAGACTCCGCAATTCCCTCTCCTCCTAATCTCCCCAGCGTCCGCTCGTTTCATCAGGCCAGCCGGGGGGTGAGGGGTATAGACCGAGCTGTGTGCCCCCTGATCCCCGCAACATGCACCAGGTGAAAGACACGTCACTCGCGGGGGAGAGGGGGCAGAAGTTTCACGGATGGCTACTTTTCAGATGCACATACCAGCCAGTAAGCTTCGGACCCGAGGTCTTCCCAACGATCCCGTCGGGGTGCTACCATCATGGATGAACGCCTTCCGATGCGTTCCTCCTGCCTTTCCAAATTCTGCCTGGGTGGTCGCCGCCGTGATGCTTCGCTCCCTCTCTGTACTTCTTTGCTTGGTGTGCGCCTCTTGTTTGGAAGCCGCCGACCGCGTTGACTTCAACAAAGACATTCGTCCGATCTTGTCGGAGAACTGCCTGTCGTGCCACGGGCCGGATGCTGTGAAGCGAGAGGCCGGACTTCGGCTGGATGTGAGTGATCAAACGATGTGGAAAGGGGAGTCCGGCAAGGTCGCGATCATCCCCGGCAGCCCCGACACGAGCGAACTCGTCCACCGTATCCAGTCGGCCTCGTCCGACGAACTGATGCCCCCGCCGGAGTCGGGAAAGAAGCTGACGCCGAAGCAGGTTGAGACTCTGAAGCGGTGGATCGCCGAAGGGGCCGAATACAAGGGGCACTGGGCCTTCCTGTCCCCGGTGAAGGCGACCCCCGCTCCCACTCAGATCATGAACTGGGGCCAAAACCCGATCGACCAATACGTCCTCGCCGACCTCGAAAAGCAGGGACTCGCCCCCAGCCCCGAGGCCGACAAGATCACCCTGCTCCGCCGCGTGACGTTCGACCTCACCGGCTTGCCACCGACCCCCGCTGAGGTCCAAGAGTTCCTCGCGGACACCAGCCCCGAAGCCTACGAAAAACTCATCGACCGGCTGATCGACTCGCCCCAATACGGCGAACACATGGCTCGGTTTTGGCTCGACATCGCCAGCTACGGCGACACGCACGGGCTGCACCTCGACAACGAGCGGTCGATCTGGAAGTATCGCGAATGGGTGATCAACGCCTTCAATACCAATCAGCCGTACGACCAGTTCACCATCGAACAACTCGCGGGGGATCTACTGCCGACCCCAACGATCGAGCAGAAGATCGCCACCGGTTTCGTCCGTTGCAACGTGTCCACCAGCGAGGGCGGATCGATCGACGAGGAGGTCCGGGTCCGCTACGCCGTCGACCGCACCGAACGGCTCTCGACCGTCTTCCTCGGGCTGACACTCGGCTGCGCGGTCTGTCATGACCACAAGTTCGACCCCGTCTCGCAGAAGGAGTTTTTCTCGCTCTACTCCTTCTTCAACTCCGCAGCTGACCCCGCGATGGATGGCAACCGGCACGACACGCCTCCAACGGTGAAGGTCTCGACCGCCGAAGACACGACCAAGCTGGCCGACTTCGACGTGAAGATCGCCGCCAAGCAGAAGGAAGTCACCGAAGCCCTCGCCAAGGTCGAGTACACCGAACCGTCCGACGCCTCCGTGCCGACGACCGGCCCGCAGGAGTTCGTGTGGATCGAAGACGCCGCCCCCGCCGGTGCCAACCTGCAAGGGGACACTCCGTGGGAGTTCGTCTCCGCTCCCGACCACCCGGTACATACCGGCACCAAGTCGACACGCCGACTGACTGCGGCCTCATTCAATCAGCACTTTTTCACGGGAGCCACAGCTCCTCTCAAGGTCGGCGAGGGCGACAAGTTTTTCGCCTATGTCTATCTCAATCCGCAGAACCCGCCCAAGACGGTGATGCTCCAATTCAACGATGGTGGCTGGGAGCATCGGGCCTTCTGGGGCGAGGACTTGATCTCGTTTGGAACAGGGGATGTCCCTGGCCACCGGCGAATGGGCGACCTGCCGAAGACCGGCGAGTGGGTCCGTCTGGAGGTCGAGGCCAAGCATGTCGGCCTCAACGCCGGAGCACTTATTAACGGGTGGGCCTTCACGCAGCACAGCGGGCTGTGTTACTGGGACCACGCCGGGATCGTGACGCAGACGCCGCAGGATGGAACGGGCTTCGAGTCGCTGCTCGCCTGGGAAGCGTTCGACAAGGGACTCGCCAAATCCGATGTCCCCCAGCCGATCCGTGACGCGATCAAGCTCGAAGCCGACAAGCGGAACGACGACCAGAAGAAGCAGATCCGCGAATACTTCCTGGAGAATATCTACCCGAAGTCTCGCGAGATCCTCGCCCCGCTGAAGAACGAACTCACCGACCTCACTGCCCAGCGGAAGGCTGCGGACGATGCGGTGCCGGTCTCGCTGATCATGGGAGACATGCCGACCGAGCGCGAGACGTTCGTCCTGATTCGTGGCGAGTACAACAAGCCCGGTGACAAGGTCACGCGCGGCACACCGTCCGCTCTGCCAAAGATGCCCGAGGGAGTTCCCAACAACCGACTCGGCCTCGCGAAGTGGCTTGTCGACCCCACGCACCCGCTGACCTCGCGCGTCACCGTCAACCGGTTCTGGCAGCAACTCTTCGGGCGCGGCATCGTCAAGACAGCGGAGGACTTCGGCTCGCAAGGTGAGTTCCCCGCGCATCCGGAGCTGCTCGACTGGCTGGCTCTCGACTTCCAAGAGAATGGCTGGAACGTCAAGCGGCTGATGAAGCAGATCATGCTGTCGGCGACCTATCGGCAGTCGTCCAAGGTCAGTGCCGAACTGGCCGAGCGCGACCCGGAGAATGTTTTGCTGGCACGCGGCCCACGGTTTCGGATGGACGCTGAACTGGTACGGGACAACGCTCTGGCTATCGCTGGCTTGTTGTCGGGCAAGATCGGCGGCAAGAGCGTCAAGCCCTACCAGCCGGAAGGCGTTTGGGAAGCCGTGGCCTTCGTCGGCAGCAACACCAACAGCTACAAACGCGACGACGGCGAATCCCTCTACCGCCGCAGCATGTACACGTTCTGGAAACGCACCTCGCCGCCGCCCAGCCTGATGGCCTTCGACGCCCCGTCGCGCGAGAATTGCGTCGCCCGCCGCGCCCGGACCAACACCCCGCTGCAAGCTCTGGTCCTGATGAACGATGAGCAGTACGTCGAAGCCGCCCGCCAACTCGCCCAGCGCATGCTCCAAGAAGGCGGCTCGCAACCCGCCGACCGCCTCCGCTACGGCTTCCGCCTCACCACCGCGCGCGATCCGAACGAGCGCGAACTAGGAGTCCTCACCGCACAGTTCGCGTCGCACCTCGACCACTTCCAGGCAAACGTCGAAGACGCTAAGAAACTCCTTACCATCGGCTCCACCCCCCGCGACGAGTCCCTCGATGTCGCCGAACACGCCAGCTACACGCTGATCGGGAATCTGCTGTTGAATTTGGATGAGACAATGACGAAGGAGTGACCGTCGTCGTCGCCGATTTTTCCGAAATCGGTGTGGGGCGAGTCGTCAGAGAAATCCGACCGTGGGATGGGCTTCCAGCCTGTCAACTCCGTTCAAAAGACAGGCTGGAACCCTATCCCACGGGTCAGACAAGTCTGACCGTTCGCCTTGGAGCTGTCTCCCCTCTGAGCCGCAAGAGCGGTGGCAGCCTGTAGCCGTGGGCATAGCGGCCCCAGCCGCCAACCCACAGACTGGTGTCGTCCATGCAAAACCAACCGGGGCCACCCCAGGGAACTGCGTTAGCATGTCATTGCGAGGAAACTTAGCGGCGGCAATCGCTCCGACTTGAGAGTCGCCGCTCGAAAGACGCGGCCCTTTATCATCCGCACTTGCCGCAAACTAATCCGCGACCCCTTCCCAGACCTTGTCCCAGCCCTCACCTCAATCACCCCGGTGGCCCCTTTTGCCCCCCCAGGGTGCGGTAATCAAGCACTGACTGCACGTTCTACAAATGTGATGCATACTCAATCTAAAACGGCTTTCGTGCCGGTTCCGGTGCCACTGAAATTGTCGGCGGTCCGTCCCGCTCGACGTGCTTGGATACGATATTGACGTTTGGGACGGCTCACGAAGGCGTGTGACCATACCAGGTCTCACGATCCACTAGCCCAATCCACATCGTCCGGACGCTTCTGTAGCCTTCCCGCAGACGATTCGAAAAACTTCCGTCGCCGCTGGTCCTGAGCTTCCGGGATCTCTTGGGACATCTGCCGCAAGTCCTCCAGATTGGAGGTGCAGACCGGACAATGAACGACGCCCGTGTGGAACTCCACATAGTCCCGATCACCTTCCGGCAGCTGCCCGCTGAGGTATCGCGACAAATCGGTCCGGCTCAGGCAGCTCAGCTGTTTTCGCCGCCAGATCTCGCCCACGGTATGTCCGCCCTGGTCACGGCGTTCGAGCAACAGGGAAAGCCGCTGCCGCAGGGCTGCCGATTCCCGCGCGGCCCGCTCGACCTCTGCCGCTCGTTCAGGAGGCAGGGCTTCGTCGAGGTAGGCCAGCAGATCGGCTTCGGTGAAGTTCATGCAGCGGAGTGTACCTCGCGTGTCTCTGAACTGCCTCTGAGGAAACACGGGGTCGCATCTGGGCATCAACAGCCCCTCCCAGTCCCGATTCTCGCGGCATCCGGAGGTGAAACATCGCACTCCAGGGACAAGCAGAAAGGGAAACGCAGAGGGCGCGGAGGACGCCGAGGTCCGAGGGCAGGCCCTGCTCTGCGTCCTCTGCGC
>JANPCU010000115.1:0-16576 GCA_031431195.1 Planctomycetota bacterium
GACATAAAAAGCTGACCGTGGGATAGGCTACCAGCCTGTCTTTTCGCTGGATTTGACTGGCTGGAAGCCTATCCCACGGTCAGCTTTTTCTGTCCGTTCGCTTCAGGCCAGTTTTAGAATCGTTTGCCAGAAAGGCAGACAGGAATGTCTGCCCCACTGATCAGTGGCACAGACATTCCTGTCTGTGCGAACTGGAGACTGAATTGGCTCATCGTCGTCGAGTCCTCATGACCAAGTGACAAACACCCCGGATTCGCCTCCGGGGTGTTTGTTTTGATAAAGACGAATTCTCACTTCGGCCCGAACATGATGATCGCCATCCCCGCCAAGCAAAACCCGACTCCGATCCAATCCGAGGTGTGAGGGCGAATCCCATCCACAGCCCACAGCCACCCCAAGGCCACCGTGATGTAGACCCCGCCGTACGCGGCGTACACCCGGCCCGATGCGTCCGGGTGAATTGTTAAGAGCCATGCAAACAGAGCCAGACTGAGGGCTGCGGGGCACAGCAGCCACGGGGAGTGCCCCTTTCGTAGCCAGAGAAATGGCAAGTAGCACCCGGTGATTTCCGCGAGTGCGGTGACCACAAACAGAACGCCGGTGTGGGCCAGTTGTCTCAGCATCATGGGCGTCGTTGCTGGATCAGGCATCGCTCAGCACTCCTGTGTCGACTCGGGCGGAGCAGCTTCCGCATGTCGCATTCCTTACTGCCCGCTGAGGGCCTGGCCGCGCAAGCTGTCATCCTCACCGGTATCAGTGGTGTCCCCGAGGCCCCCAGAGAGGAGCAGCCCGTCAATCTGGGCTGTCGCCTGGGCGAGCTGGCGGCGGGCATCGACGGCCCGGAGATTGGACTCGAAGTAAGTCCGGCGGGCGACCAACACTTGCAGGAAGTCAAACTCCTGTGCGGTATAAGCTTGCTCCGACAGCGACAGACTCTGCCCGGCTTTGGGGAGAATCTTCCCCTCGTAACGCTGGACAGCTGCCAGGGCCGAGTCGTATTCCTGAGCGGCACGAGCGAGTCGCGACTTGAGCGACATGCGCAGTCTTTGATAGTCCTGGGTCGCCCGACAGTATTCCGCGTGAGCTGCCGAAATGTTGCCCTCATTGCGGTTGAACACGGGGATCGGGAGGCCGACACCGACCTGGGCAAAACTACTGTTGGTGCCCAGGTCTTGGCCAGCGGAGAGATCGAGTTCGATGTTCGGAATCGCCTGGGCATCTTGGCGGCAGAGGTTCGCGCTGGCTCGATCGACTCGCGATTGAGCCGCGTGGAGTTCGGGACTCGATGCGACGATCTCGGCGTAGACGGAATCCCAATCCTTCGCTGGCCCCGTCTGCGGGAGTTCTCCATCGAGTTCCGTCAGGGCGAGATCTGACAGCCCCACAATCGCCGTCAGTTCCTTCCAAGCCGCCAGCTGTTGATACCCCGCCTGCTGCTGTTGCAACTCAACCTCCTGCAACTGGATTTCGGCTTGCAGGATTTCGGGGAGTGAGCCTTCGAGGGCGTCCTTGCGGCGCTGGGCTACATGCACTCCTTTGGCGGCGATGACCTGGAAATCTGTCGTGATTGCGAGTCGGCGCTGGGCGGCGAGAGCCTCGTAGTACGAGGTTCGCACGTCCGTGAGCACGCGGTAGCGCTGGGTTTCGACCTCCCAGAGTTGGGCCTGCACTGCTTGATTCAGTACGTGCTGGCTGAGCCCCAGTTTGTTCCCGGTGACGATATCTTGCGAGAGCGTCAAAAGATGCTGATCGGTCCCCGCATCCCCCAGCTGTTGGCCGTTGTAGGTCAGCGTCGGATTGGGCAACAGGCCGACCTGATCGCGGAAGCCTGCGGCTTTGGAGACGGAGGCGGAGGCTTGCCGAATGGCGGGGTTGTTCTCCAGGGCGAGTTGTTCGAGATGGGCCAGAGTCAGCGAGGTGCCAGTCGTTTTATCCTCTACCGGGTCGAGGATGGCGACCTCCTGATGCAGTGCCGACCGCTCGTTGCTGACCAGTGTGATCTCGTCTTCGAACACGGGCTGGTCGTATGAGTGGACGCCTGCGGGTGGACTCATTGACTCTGACTGCGCGACGGCCGCTTCCCGATGCGTCGAACGGGCATCGACTCGATCGTCGAACCAGCGGTTGGTCGCTTCGCAACCGCCGAGCAGAAGGCCGACGGCACTCCAGCGGATCGCTAAGAAAGTTCTGTGCAACGTCATCGCGAACTCACCACAGGCCAGAGACTGACGGATTGTGAGGCGGGGTCGACTTGGAATGGTTCTTCCGCCGCCTCTTTCTCTATCGCGTATTCCCGTGCCTCTCAATGAGCGGCGTATGCCGTGTGAGCCTGCCCGCCCGGAAACAGCGGTTCTGCGGCCCGTACCTTCCAAAGAGACGATACCATCCCACCCGGTCCACCATGTCGTCAACGGACCAGACGTTACCTGCCGCATATCCGGAACAAATTCACCGTGAGCGTTTTGTCGCAGAGGGTGACATTCCGGCGAGCGTCCGGCGTGAGCCGGATGGTCATTCCGGGATTCGTCGCAGAACCAGGGGGCTGTTGCTCAATGGTGCTTATTTCACTAGCCCGACGCGTCAGCGAGGGAGGAGCGTAGGCGACTTTCCCTGGCGTTTCCCTCGCTGACGAGTCGGGTTGGTGAGCCTCAACTGAGCAAGGCCCAACGGGTCGTCACCCACTTGTGGAGTTGGGTGACGGCCCGTTGGGCCTTGACGAAGACTTCGCATCTCATGGCCCAGGGCTGCGCCGCTGGGCTGTCGAGTCTGTCCCCGTTGGGGCCGGGGAGTGAGAACCTGCGTATGATGGGGACGACGCTTCTTCGGAACTCATGCAGACCAGTTCTTCATGGCCCGCTCGCCTTACCGGAAGTATCCCCCGTACTGTCCGTGCTGGTAGGAGGAGCCATAGTTCCCGTAACCCGAGTTCTGTGAACCACAGCTCGATCGACCCGGGTCGTAGGATGGCTGACTCTGGTACTGGTTCCCGTATCCGGAGTTGCCATAACCACTGTTCCCGTAGCCGTTGTTGCTATACCCGAAGTTCCCGTTGCCGGTGCTGATCGAGAGGCCAAACCCGGAGTTCCCCCCGTACGAGCGGGGAGGAGTGTAGTGGTTCACAGCGGGACGGTAAGCGGGCTGCTGATAGCTGGGGCGATCACCCAACCCGCGGTGCAGGGCCTGATGCTCGACCGGGCTGAGGTACTGCTGGTGCATCTGCTCGCGTTGGGCGGACTGGGACCATTGGTGGTCAGCTTGAGCCACTGTGGCTCCCAGCAGTACGACGAGACTGCTGAATCCGAACCGCAGGGATGAGGACTGAGTGAGACCGAACATGGGAAACTCCTGGAATCGCGGACACAAGGAACTTCACCGAGGGGGCCGGTCGACTCTCTGGACTGAACCAAGTTCATTCGGTCAGAGTTCGGCAGCGGCGGCGTGCGATGATTCGCCAACACAGCTCATGAAGGTCGTCCGTCGGAAGCTGACTGGCTTCCCTTTCAGACGACATCAGGAATGAGATGCACCTGGCGTGCCAAAACCTATTGCTGGCTGATCTGGCCTCAAATGGCTGTGAATCGGGTGGGGAGCCTCAAGGAGTCAGTCGATGGCTGTCGTCATATTCGCGATTCTGCATTCAGAGTGAGGACACAAGACGGGAGTGACTCGTCGCGTGCCATGCGATTCACGGCAACGCACTGGGTTCCACTTGAGCTGCCATTCTCTGGCTGCTGGCTAATGACTGGATGCTGACAGTTCGCCCCGTCTCACACTGGGGTAACGCAGATCACCATCCGGCTGACGCCGGACGCTCGCCTTCCTTATACTTCTGTCGACCGATAACACTCGCCGATCGTCCCCGCAGAAAGAACTCTCATGGCCCCGAGCCCCTGGACCATTGCCCCCACGAACGAGAACTTCGAAGTCGAGGTCATCGAGCGTTCGATGACCACTCCGGTCGTGGTTGACTTCTGGGCGACGTGGTGTGCGCCGTGCCGGCAACTGGCTCCGATCCTCGACAAGCTGACCGCTGAGTTCGCGGGCCAGTTTATCCTCGCCAAGATCGACACCGACAAACAGCCCGACCTGGCTGCGGCCTTCGGCGTGCAATCGATCCCGCTGGTCGTCATTGTCAAGAACGGCCAGATCGCCGACGGGTTTCAAGGGGTCAAGTCCGAGGCCGAAGTCCGCGCCTGGATCCAGCAGCAGATGCCCTCCCCCACCGAACAGCTCATCGCTGCCGCCGCTGCTCTGGAAGTGACAGCTGCGAGTGAGGCGGAGTCCAAGTACCGCGAGGCGCTCGCGCTGGAGCCCGCCCACGAGGGAGCGAAGATCGGCCTCGCTCGCGTGTTGTGCCTGCGTGAGAAGTACGACGAGGCTCAGACGATCATCGCCGAGTTGGAGAAACGCGGCTACCTCGAACCCGAGGCCGAAACCCTCAAGGCGAAGATCGCTCTTCACGCCGCCGCCGAGGAGTCTGGCTCTGTGGACGAGGCCCGGAAAGTCGTCGCCGCCAACCCGAAAGACTTCGAGGCGAAGATCCACCTGGCCGAAGCACTGGCCAGCGTCGGCAAGAACACCGAGGCTCTCGATATGTGCCTCCTCGTGATCGAAGACGGAGCGGGACCAGTCCGCGACAAAGCGAAGGACGCGATGGTCCTGATCCTCAGCACGATCACCGATGTGCAGTTCACCACCGGGTATCGCCGCAAGATGGCGACGGCGTGGTGCTGAAAGATGACGAGTGGAGCGAGCAGCTCTCGCCGGTGCGAGGCCTGACAGAGAAAAGGAGTGCCTGTGACGGTGGAGATCAATCAGCAATCCATGCCCCAGAGCGGGTTACCCGCCTGCTGGGGGGCCTCGGAGGGGGCCGCGGGGATGGTCAACCAGATCCGTGGAGTGGCCTTGTCACTGGGCGTGCCGTTGGAGTTACACAACACCATTCTGCGATATCCCTGGCGGTGGTTCTCGCCGCGTTTCATCCCCTGGCGGCCATCGGCTTTCGCCGACTCCGCACAGTTCTCGGGAGAGCCGCGACTGGTCATCTCCTGTGGTCGGCAAGGAGCTGTGGCCGCTTTGACCTGGAAGCGGCTCTTGAAGGACCGTGTGTTTACGGTCCACATTCAGGACGCCAAGGTAAACCCAGAGTGCTTCGATCTGGTCTGCGTGCCCGAGCACGATGATCTACGAGGTCCGAATGTCATTACGACTCTGGGAGCGGTCCATCACATGTCCGCAGCACGCCTGGCGGAGGCTCGGGCACTGGGGCCACGACACGGGCTGGAACGCCTGGGGCCCGACTTTGTCACTGTCCTGATCGGTGGTCCCACCCGGGTCTGTGCCTTTTCCGAGGCGGACTACACACTCTTCAGCGAGCAGTTGCGGCGTGTGGTGCGGTCGGGAAAGCGACTGGCCATTCTGCCATCTCGCCGCTCCTCGCCGCAGTGGGTGGCCCAGCTGCTCCAGGAGTTTGGCAGCTCGCACTACGTCTGGGATCTGGTCAGCCCCAACCCATACGGCGAGGCCTTAGCGCTCTGTTCGCATCTGGTGGTGACCTGTGATTCGGTCTCGATGATCTCGGAGGCCGCTGCGACGGAGAAGCCGTTGTATATCGCTTACCTCGCCGAGAGCCGGGTGGCCCGCAGGCTCGGGAAGTTTCATCGGGCCTTTGAAACGGCAGGGATCGCCCGTCCGTTTGACGGGACGCTCGATGATTGGACCTATGCGTCCCCCGATCCCACGGGGGCTGTGGCCGCAGTGATTCGCGAGCGGATGCAGGGTGTTTCGAGTGCGAGACGCACTTTGTGATTGCTCTGGCAACGCAAGGCTCCGGACGGCTTGCGAGACCCGGTGGACTTGTACACAGATTTGACAGATGTTCACAGATTTCAGGACACTCCGCGCTGAAGCCGACAGACGGGCCGGAGTTCGACATGGCCTTGGGGCATGGCTCCACGGATTGGCCATACGATCCCGGAAAGAGTTCATCCACAGAGGGCACAGATTGTCACAGATTCAGACGGAACCACAGCTGCCCCTCTCGGACTCTGAATCTGTGGAAATTTGCGAAATCAGTGGACCCCCACTGACTTGTCCCACACCTGCGACATCGAGGTGAGGGGCAGGACGAGTTCCCCACTCCTGTCGATCTCTGTCGGCTTTGGCGCGGAGTGTCGATTTCAGAGGGCAGAGCAGCCCCCATCGCATCCCGGCGCGAAGCCGTAAACGCTCTCCTGATCTGTGAATATCAGTGAAATCTGTGTACCACGCCTCCCCGTCGATCGTGCGTCACCGACTGGGAGAATCCTAACACTTGATGTGGATTATGGGGCTGTGTCTGGGGGTCATTCCCCGGCTCAGCAAAGCGCATCTGGCACTCCGGCTTTTCGGTTTAGGCAAGGTGCTATTGGAGAGACATGAGGGAAAAAGTTATTATCCCGACTTGCTTGTTCCTCCACACCTCGCACTGTCAAGGATGACACATGTCGCTCTCGCAAGCTCTTCAGTCCCGCAGCACGAAACACGAAGATCCGTTCCTATACTGGTTAATTGACCAGCCCTTTTCAGAGCAGGCCATTCGCGAGGTCGTGCAGACCGATATTCCCAACGTTCGCAGAGACTATGACGGCACGCGCGCGGGCGATGCCACGACCAAGGTCGGGACCGTCAACACCCGGTGCTTCATCAGTCCCAGCAATGTGGACGACTATCCCGCACTGGGGGCACTCGTCGACGACCTGCTCAGCCCAGGCACGATCGAACTCTGTAGCGACATGCTGCGCCGCCGGATGGATGGCTATCTGCGTGTCGAAGTCATCTGCGACCGCGAGGGATTCTGGCTGGAGCCGCACAAGGACATCAAGGAAAAGCTGATGTCGATGCTGCTGTATGTGAATCTGGTCGGGGAGTCGGAGAACCTGGGCACTGACCTATACGATGGGAAGCTCAACCTCGTCAAGACCGTCCCCTTCCGCAACAACTTCGGGTACATGTTCGCCCCGTCGCATGACACTTGGCACGGTCTGGAGAAGAAGACGGTCCAGAAGGAACGTCGGTCGGTCCTCATCAACTACGTCACCTTCCAGACCGACTGGCAGCTGCCACTGCGCCGGGCGGCGGCCTGATTTTCTGCGTGGGTGTCGGCCGACTTCGGGAATGCCGATACCCCCCATGTTCAGGACACAGGAGGGTGGACTCATCATGAGGACGCCCTCCTGTTCATTGAATCTCATCCGCTGTTCGGGTTCTTCGGCTTCTGGATCGCGGGTTCCTGGATGGATGGTGTCCAGACGAAGAAGAATGGCCTCAAGGCTTCAAGTCGACAACGGTCTGGCTAGACAAGCGATCGCTAGTGTACTTCACGTGGGACGGATTGAGACGTACGACGGACGTCCTCGTCCGTCGCTTTTAGAGGCTTTCCTCACGGACGGACGAGGACGTCCGTCCTACGAAATGTCGTCAGTTCTCCCCAGAGGAGTATCAAGTGAGTTCTCGTCGATCCGGTGATCGGTGGGCGACTTTCGCGGTCAAACTTCAGCGCCAACATTTCGATGAGATCGGGATTTTCTTTGAAGTCTCTGGGTCAGCCCACGACTGACGCACAGAATTGTGCGGCCAGATTAGATGGCAGCTGTTCCCGACGGCAGGCAGTCCGGAATTGACCACGGAGCCACGGAGAAGACGCCGTCCTGTTCCGAGGGCCAGGGACGCACTTCTGAGGGATCGCGGATCGCTTGCGGTCGCTCAATCGACCGATGTGAATATCGTCTCGGAGCGATTCTGCCCCCCCCCGCTTTTCTCCGTGCCTCCGTAGTGAATCTTCGGGGACTTTCTGGAAGTCAGTCCGCCATCAATACGGGCCAGACACCGCACAGACTTCGGCTGACTTGACTGCACTCGATTGCAGACGACCCCACCCATCCCCGACACTCGTCTTCCCTCCGTGGGCAGTGCCGCAGAGAGAGAGGTCCGTTCCTGGTTTTCGTGTGTGTCCCCTCGTGAGTGATCTTCCTCCCCATCCCACCTTCGCGTCGAAGCCCAGCCAGCTGGTGGTCTTTTTGGTGGTGTTTATCGACCTGCTGGGATTCGGGATCGTGATCCCGGTGCTGCCTCGGTACGGGGAGGTCTTCGCCGCCAGCCGCCTGGTGCTGATCTTGCTGATGTCGTCATTCTCGGCGATGCAGTTTCTGTTTGCCCCGCTGTGGGGTCGACTGTCCGACCGGATTGGGAGGCGGCCCGTCTTGCTGGTGGGGCTACTCGGTTCGACTCTGTTTTATGGGCTGTTCGGTTACGCGATCTCGCTCGGGTCCGAGGGGTCACTCCTGGGGCTGAAGGCGATGACCTGGATGCTGATCGCTCGCACGGGAGCGGGGATCGCCGGAGCGACGATCGCCACCGCTCAGGCTTACATCGCGGACTGCACGGGAGCCGCCAGCCGCGGCAAGGGAATGGCACTCATTGGGGCGGCGTTCGGCCTCGGCTTCACCTTCGGGCCGCTGCTCGCAGCTGCGTTTTCGAGTCCCGACAAACTTGCGCCGCCGAATCCGATGGTCGGGTATGCCGCCTCGATCCTGTCGGGTGCGGCATTGTTATTGGCGGTTTTCACATTGAAGGAGTCCTTGTCTGCCGAGTCCAAACCGGCCGCGCGGCGATTCCTTGACCCGCGTGCGATTGCCGCCTGCTGGCGGAGCCCGCTGCGATTCAGCGTCCTCGCGGGAATCTTCCTGACGACGTTTGCTTTTGCCCAGTTTGAGACGACGCTGGCCCTCGTGACCAAGGCGCTGGGTGTTGGGGAACGCGGGAATTTTTTGGTTTTCGCTTACCTGGGGTTCACGCTCATGCTGTGCCAGGGCTTGCTCGTGCGGCGGCTGATCCCTCGGATGGGAGAGCGGCGAATGGCCGTGACGGGCGGGATTCTGCTCGTACTGGGACTCGGGCTGGCCGGGTGGGTCGGGCATTACTACATCGGGGCTACGCCGTCTGAGGTGGTCCGAACCGACGCCAGCACTGTCGCCGAGGCTGGGCAAAGTATGCTCGCGAACCCCGGCGTCCTCATGCTACTGGCGGTACTGCCGCTGAGCATCATGGGGTTCTCAGCAGTCAACCCGTCGCTGCAGTCGATCCTGTCACTGGCCACCGCAGACTCCGACCAGGGGGAAGTTCTCGGCGTCGGCCAGGGTCTCTCCGCTCTGGCCCGTATCCTCGGCCCCGCTGTGGGACTGGCGTTGTATTCCCCGGCTCATATCTACTGGCCACACATCTCCGCCGCGACGGTGATGGTGCTGACACTGGTGCTGTTGTTCCGGATGCCGAAGGCGTAAGGCATTGGTCCGAATTCACTGCCCCATGTGATTGAAAACAGAAGGCCGCACAGGGAGTCAAAAGTCTTTGAGTTCACCTCTGTACTTCCTGGTCAACCTTCTGTCAGAGTGACCCAGGCATCGCTTGGGATGTCTCGTTGGACAGCGCCACTTTTCTGATACAGCGGCACCGTCGGCGAGAGCGGCAGGCGTCAGCCTGTCGAGGCTCCCGCCTGAGATCCCGCGTTTGCCCTCGGGAGACGCCTCGGCAGGCTGACGCCATGCCGCTCTCGCCCACAGCATGCCCTGTGATGATCCACACGTAAGACCTCAAAGTGCGCTGTCCAACTCGACTTCCCCGCGATTCGTGGGGAAGTCCAGAGTCATCGACTGACGCAGAAGTGCCAGTACGCGGCAGACAGAGTGGCCCCAGGTGTCGCTCCGCCAGGGCGGGTCCAGTCGCCCTGGGTGGCCATCGCTTCGTTCAATCGTTAGCGAATCAGCCCCAACAGTTCCTCAAGAGTTTCGGACGCGACGGTGATGGTGCGGGCGTTGGCGGAAAAACCCCGTTGGGCGACGATCAGGCGGGTAAATTCGGTGGCCATGTCCACGTTGGAGCGTTCGAGTTGTCCGGACCGGATGGAGCCTCGGTTGCCCGCTTGGCCGGTGCCGATTTCCGGTTCTCCGGCGGAGCCTGACGCCGCGTAGAAGTTATCGCCGACACCCAGCAGTCCATCGGGGTTTCGGAAAGAGGCGATCGCCAACTGGGCGAGCGGGATCGCACGGCCGTTGCTGGCGACCCCTTCGACTTCCCCAGTCCCCTTGATTCGCACCGAGATCAGTTTGCCGGGGGAGAAGCCATTTTGTTGAGCGGAAATCGAGGAGCTCGAAGCGAGTTCGGTCAACCCCTGCAGCGAGTTGGGATCGCCGAATCCAAACCGCATGACCTGGGGGGTGGGGATTCCGGTGAAGGCCATGGACACAAACAGGTCTCCCGTCCCGGTGGCCCCCGCCCCGGCGAATGAGCCATCCGGATTGAAGGTGATCCGCTGCACCGAGCCATCAACCACAGTGCCATCAGCGGCATCCAGCTCGGCGGTCATGGTCCATGAAGAGTCGGCCTGCTTTTGATACGTCAGGTTGACGACATGCGCACCGCCGCGAATGTCGAAGACCTGAATTCCCCCCTGCACTCGATCACCGTCCTTGCCAGCTGCGGTGACCACCATCGGATTGTTGTTGAGCCCCACGTTGCCTTGATTGGCGGGACCGTTGCTCAAAGTCATCGACATCAAAGACGGCCCTTGGCCATCGGCGGTCAACACGATCTTGCCGGCAGCATTGAGCGCAGCTCCGGCGCTGCTGTAGGTCGTATCGATGAAGCTGACCAAGTCGCCCAATGTAGAAGCGGGGGTGACGTTGAAGCTGGCGGAGATCGGGTTGCCGCTCGATTCTGCTCCCACAGTCTGAATTTGATCCCCTGTGACATAGGGCCGCGTCAGCCCGTCGAGTTGGTTCAGTGCCGTTGTCGCAGTGGCAGGCACGCCCCCCACTGTCCAGGCGCGGAACGACTGCAATTGTCGTGCGACGGGGCCGGTCGACCCGGCTTGCAGGTTGCCCGCGATGTTCACGAGATCGGTCCCCTGGCCACCGATCGCCGCTCCCAAGGGGATCCGAATACTCGAGTCTCCCGGGACTTGGAAGCCGGCGTTCAGTCCGTCTGGTTCGCCCAGCGCGCCAAATCGTTGCACCTTGAACCCCGTGGCCGGATCGACCAGCGCACCATGTTCATCCACCCGGAACGAACCGGCTCGGGTGTAGAGCTGCCCCGCTGGCCCCCCATCGGCGACAAAAAAGCCATCGCCTTCGATCGCCATATCCAACGGATCGCCGGTCGGCTCCAGTTCGCCCTGATTGAAATCGACATCGATGCTGGCGACTTGGACCCCGTTCCCGACTTGGGAAGGGTTAATGGACCCAATGACGCCAGTCTTCTCTCCGGCGGTCGAGCGAATGCCCTCATAGAGCAAGTCGGAGAAGAGGACGCGCCGCGACTTGAAGGCGGTCGTGTTGGCATTTGCGATATTGTTCCCCACCACCTCCAACATCTTCTCGTGAGCATTCAGTCCGGAGACACCAATCTGCAACGTGTTCGGCATCGTTCTGTTCCTTGGATAAGGGATGGGCGTTCTCGGACGCGTTCGTGATCTCGACCGGGGAAAGTGGCAATCTCAAGTGCTTCGAATCACGCCGGTGAGGTCAGCTAATCTGACTGTGTCATCGCCCACCTGAAACCGCAGCTCCCCGTTGAGCACGCGGGCGGAGTCGACGAGCCCGGTCCGGGGTTCTCCTTGGGCGTTGGTGTATTCGACACGACTCCCCACGAGCGAACCCCCTTGAGAGAGTTGTTGGAACTTCAAGGACTCGGCGAAGTTCGAATTGAGTTGTTCGATTCCTTGAAGCGACGAGAATTGGGCGAGTTGACCGAGGAAGTCCTGCTGATTGACCGGCTCCAACGGATCTTGATTGCGGAGCTGGGTGACGAGCAGTTCCATGAACTGATCACGTCCGAGCTGCGAGTTGAAGTTCACTGCGTCCATGGGGTTCTTCCTTGTGTCTACGAGCGGCTTCTGAATTTGAATGAGCCGTCAGCGATCAGCAGTCAGCCAGAGATTCCGGGGAGTTGTCTGGCTGACTGCTGATCGCTAAACACGACCTCTGAAGTTGCTCTCGGGTGTCAGGCGTTCGTGTCGAGTTCGCGGCGCGACCGGGGTTTGGCGGGTTGGTGGGTGTTCCACTCGATGTTCTGGCGAAAGGACGCTTCCGCTTCGGACTGCCGCTGATCACCGCGTCCGAGACCTCCCGACACGTCCGCTCCCACCGAGAACGACATGTGACCCACTCCCTGCAAGCGGGCCTCGGTCTCGAGAAGTTGCACGTTGCGTTCGAGGAACCGCAGGACAGCTGGATCCTCGGCGGAGACGTATGCCCGCAGTCCCTCCGGCGCTTCCACCAGTTCCAAGGTCAGTCGCCCCAATTCGGCGGGTTCCAGTTGGATCGTGGATCGAGTTTCATGCTCAGTGACCATCGTCCGAACTTGACGCACCACCTCGCTCAATTCAGTTCGCGGCTCGACGGAGATGCCGCCTGGACCGCGTGAGGACTGGGTCTCGGCGTGGGAGATGTTCGTCGGGACTTCGTTCGGTGGGATGACGACGAATCCCATCGGTCGGTCGATTGTGACGCTGTTCGGGGCATCCAGAGTCGGGGCGTCAAAAGAATGAGGTTCCACCTCGACTGTCGGTGGGGCCAACGTTTGATCGCTTAGGGGAAGACGCACATCATCCATCGACGAATTCGCCAACAGTCTTTCGTCCATTGCCGTAAACGACGAAGTGGTCTCGGGACTCATCGTATCCGGCGTGAATCGAAGTCCCGGATCGAGTACCGGCGAATCGACGGTGTCTGGATCGATCGACACGAATCGGGGATCGGCGGTGAGTTCCTCGCGAGGTTCTCCGACAGGAGCCAATTGAACTTCGATCCAGTGAGTCAACTCGGCGCGAGTCATCTGTTTCGAGTCGCTGGGCATCCGCAGCGCCGAGTCGTCCGCAGTGATTGCCCCTGTGTCGCGCGGACGCTGTTCGATAGGCAGTGGGAGCGTGACGCCCAGCCACATCATCGGTTCTGTCAGGGACGAATCCTCCGAGATGTCCGATGTTTCCAGATCATCGAGAGGAACGTCCGGCGGCGACGTCCCGAGCCCCTCTGGCGCAAAGACGAGTTGAGCCGCTTGGAGATCGCTCTCGAAGCTGGCTGCTGACGTCTGAGCGTTGATCGAGCGCGGTCGTGCATCGTCGGTGGAGCAGCCTCCAGCCATGTTCACCGAGGCCCCTTGGAAGTCCATAGTCACTCGCTAATCCTGTGTGCGTCGAACGACATGCGATTCTGATAAGCAATTGACATGCCAAGTGGCGAACAGGACTTGACGATCTGACAAGTGCGAAGAAACCACTATTTTCATGAATCAGCCAAGCTGGCCACTGAAGTGAACAGTGAAGTCTGTTCCTGGAGTCGGAACGAACTGCCCTCAAATCAGCTGTGCTTGTCAGAAGAACGCCCAACGAGGCGTATCCACTGCGACCTGAGCGCGGGCGCTCGCGCTGGGTTTCCACCTACAGCTGGCCCCTTCGATACAGACCTCACCCAGACCGGTCGACCGTGGGTTTCTGATGAATCGAGAGGGTGGTGGCGGCGATCGAGATGGCACCGATGCTAGTTTTTGAACAGAGAGCCTGACATTGTTGCCTCACGAACCCACGAGTCAAATATGGTTGCCACAGCGAGCCCCCCCGAGTCCTCCAGCATCCCGATTCACGTCGAGCGACACTTGCAGTCGACTCTGCGTGGGTCATTAATGCTGCCGACTGTGGCGATGGAAGCCCTGGAGATCGCGAAGAACCCCCGCTGTACGATCGGGGAGTTTTCACGGATCGTCGAGCGCGACCTGCGGTTAGTCACCGAGATCATCGCACAGTCCAACAGCATCCTGTTTTCGCCGGATCGTCCGGTGACCAGCCTGCACCAATCGGTGTTGCGGTTGGGCTTCAAACAGTGTCAAAATCTCATTTTATCGGCGAGTCTGTCCAGCCTGATGCAGCGGTTGCCCTTGGAAGGTCGGCTGGCTCAAGAGTTGTTGTGGCGCCACAGTATCACCACGGCGATCACCTCGGTGCAGTTGAATCGACTGTTAGGGTTGGGTTTCCAGGGAGAAGACTTTACCGCCGGATTGATTCATGACATGGGCCGCATGTTGCTTGCCGCGTCTTATCCAGATCGGTTTGAAGAAATCGACTCGTTGGATTTTGATGAGACCGATGGCGTCACGCACGCAGAACGCAACGTATTAGGCACCGACCATTGTGCGATCGGCGCGTGGTATGCCGAGGAGAACCGCCTGCCCATCGAACTGCGGGAAGTCATGTTGGCCCACCACGGAGATCGCCCCGCGCTCATTAATCCGAGACTCGTGGCGTTGACCATGGCCAGCGACCATCTCGCCAACCATGTTCAACGGCATGCACCCGCAGCGGAGTATCCCTTCCAGGACAATCCGGGGTTGCAGCGACTCGAAGACCTCGGATCACCCGGGGCTGTTGAGCGTGTCGGTGAACTCTGCGACAGCTTGCTCGCCGATGTGATTCATCAGTCTCTCGATATGTCGAAGCCGCTCCATCCAGGTCAATTCCAAAGAGGTTAAAACATCATGTTGACATTCTCCTGCCACGTTCCTGGACCTCGGCGGTGTTTGCTCGAGGTCGCAGGGTATTCACACTCCGTTGATCCCGTGTCCGGCGACCACGTCGACCTTGTGTTGAGCACGTCGGGTATCAAACTGACGATGTTCCTGGGGGACGCCACTGGCCACGGCACGAAGGCCGGACTGATCGCGGGGGAAGTGATCGGTTCGATTCGGAGTCTCGCGACCGAGGGAGCCCCCCCGCATGAGTTGTTGGCTCACGCCAATCGAGTCCTCTCGAACCGCTTGGAGTCCGGGTTCATTTGTGCGGCCGTGGTGCAAATCGACCTGCTCAATCGCGAAGCCGTGTACGCGAGCGCTGGTCACAACGGGTTCCGTATTCGCCAAGGAGAATCCACCATCGAATTGTCCAGCGATTCGTTACCCTTGGGGCTCAACCCGAAAGAACACTATGAATTAAACGGGCTGGGGGTGATCGGTTTCGATGAAATCATCGCGCTGTTCTCGGATGGAATATTCGAAACCATGTGCGGGTCCGGTCATCTCTTGGGAACGCCGACTGTGGTGGCCCAGATTGAACGTTCACGTGACCTCCGGGCGATTGAGATTGCCCACATCGTCGAAGGGATTCGCGCCACGCATCAGGGCAACGGCCCGATGCTGGATGACATCTCGTTCCTCGTCATGAAGATCAGCGAAGCTCCGCGCCGTCGACCGGTGCCGACTCCCTTGGGAACTGTCGGTTCATCCAATCAGCAGTTCGCCGTTGCGGCAGACTGAGCGGCCTGTCTCCAGTTCAGGAGTTGGGGGTGCGGTCTCTCGCCCGGGAGGGCGAAGCCAGTGCTGAGCCGTGATCTGGGAAGGACGTGTACCCGCGTGAGCGGCACGGCGCTAGCCGCCGGTTCTGCACACCGTGGTTCGTGGGGGAACCACGTTCTGGTCGGACTACGGTCAGGGGAACCGGCGGCTAGCGCCATGCCGCTCACTGGCTGAAACGTGCCCCACATCAAGTGACTCAGCCACGATCATCTTCGTAGCACTGAGGCGAAGCTCCTGCTGAGCCGCATCTGAGGAAGTACGTCCACCCTGACTCGCGGCTCAACAGGAGCTTCGCCCTCCCGGGCTGCAAGCCGGAACCCGGTCACGCCGATTTGGTTGAGCGGTCAGTGCGCAGCTTGTTGCGAATGGTGCGGGGCGTCACGCCGAGATCGCGCGCCGTCAGGGTCTTGTTTCCATTGAAGACCTTGAGCCGATCCAGAATCGCGTCCTGCTCAATCTCTTCGAGTGTTTGGGACGTGGCAGCGGACGAGGCCTCAAGGCCCGCAGTGACCCGTTCGGTCTGCCGCCGTAGCGCCTCCGCTTCGATCCGTGGACCGGTCGTCAGGACCGCCGCCGCATGCAGGAGATTGCGGAGCTGACGGATGTTGCCGGGCCACGGCTGTTCCCGCAGCCAGTCCAGCGCCTCGGGAGCAATCGATTCGACCTGAGTTTCAGACTCGTCACGCAGCCGCTGCAACACCGTCTGGGCGATGCCGGGGATGTCATCGGGACGATCCCGCAACGCTGGCACATGAATCAAGAATACCCCCAGTCGATGATAGAGGTCCAGCCGGAACTCCTTGAGCCGCATCGACTCCTCCAGATTCTGATTGGTGGCTGACACGACACGGGCTTGAAATCGCAAGGTCGTATTGCCGCCGACACGTTCGTATTCCCGTTCCTCCAGCGCCCGCAACAGCTTGGCCTGGCAGCGCAACGAGAGTTCTCCGACCTCATCCAAGAACAAGGTCCCCTGCCCGGCGAGTTCAAACCGCCCCACACGAGTTTGATGGGCTCCGGTGAAGGCCCCGGACTCGTGACCAAACAATTCACTCTCGATCAACGTCTCCGTCAAGGCGGCGCAGTTGACCCGGACATAGGGGAGTCGGGTCCGCGGGCGGCAATAATTCAGCCCGCGGGCGACCCATTACATTCCCACCCCACACACTCCGGGAAAGAGTAAGCACGCCGCGCGGGG
>JANPCU010000116.1:0-4645 GCA_031431195.1 Planctomycetota bacterium
GCGGAGTTCTTTGGTTCCGTGAGCGGCACGGCGCGAGCCGCCCGTTCTGTGAGTTCACATCCAGGAGAAGAACCGGCGGCGAGCGCCTTGCCGCTCACAAAGCTTGCCCCCGTCATTCTCGTCTCCGGTCGCACGTTCCCCGTCGAGGTCCGCTATCGTCCGCCCGAGGTCGACCACGACAACGAGGACATCGACTGGTCGCAAGCGGTCGGCGATGCGGTCGACGAGCTGTGCCGCGAGGGGCCGGGGGACATCCTGGTGTTCCTGCCGACGGAGATGGAAATCCGCGAGATGACGAAGTCGCTCAGCGGGCGGGGCCGGGGAGGGGAGACTCTCGAACTGCTGCCGCTGTATGGGCGACTGTCCGAAGCGGAGCAGAACCGCATCTTTTCTTCGTCGCGCAATCGCAAGGTGGTCCTCGCGACCAACGTCGCCGAGTCGAGCCTCACAGTCCCCGGCATCCATTATGTCGTCGACACCGGCACCGCCCGCATCAGCCGGTACGCCCCGCAGTCGAAGGTTCAGCGGCTGCCGATCGAGCCGATTTCGCGCGCCAGTGCCGACCAGCGGAAGGGGCGCTGCGGACGCATCGCGCCCGGCATCTGCATTCGGCTCTATGAGCAAAAGGACTTCAACGAACGCGAGGCGTACACGCCGCCGGAAATTCTGCGGACCAACCTCGCTTCGGTGATCCTCCAAACGAAGGCGCTCAACCTCGGGCAACTCGCCGACTTCCCGCTCCTCGATCCGCCGTCACCCGCAGCCATCCGCTCTGGCGAACGCACACTGTTCGAACTCGGCGCGATCGACGAGCACGACAAGCTGACACCGATCGGCAAGACCCTCAGCCAGTGGCCGGTTGACCCCGGCATTGCCCGCATGATTCTGGCCGCTGATGAGGAGCAGTGCCTCGAAGAAGTCCTCATCATCGCAGCCGCTCTCGAGATCCGCGACCCGCGCGAACGCCCCGCTGACAAGCAATTCGCAGCTGACTCCGCCCACCAGAAGTTCGCCGATGAGCGGTCGGATTTCATGTCGTACCTGAAGCTGTGGGACTTCGCGCAGGAGCAAACGGAGAAGCTGTCGCGGGGGCAGTTCCAGCGGGCGTGTCACCAGAACTTTCTGTCGTCGTTGCGGCTGCGCGAGTGGTCGGACCTCGCGCGGAATCTGCGACAGATTGCCGAGGAGCAGGGACTGAAGTCGCGGTCCCGTAAGAACCAGCCCGAGGCCATTCACCGCGCGGTCCTCACCGGACTGCTATCGAATATCGCCCTCAAGGGGGAGAAGAACGACTACACCGGAGCGGGCAACCAGCAGTTGAATCTCTGGCCGGGGTCGGTCGCCTATAAGACGAAGCCGCGCTGGATCGTCGCCGCCGAACTGGTTGAGACGAGCAAGCGTTACGCCCGCGTGATCGCCCCGGTCGACCCGATGTGGATCGAACGGTTGGCGACGCACCTTGTCAAGAAGACCTACAGCGATGCCACTTGGGAGAGTCGCTCGGGAGCGGTGATGGCCAACGAGCGTGTCCTGCTCTTCGGCCTCCCGATCGTCACCGGACGAAGGGTGCGGTACTCGCTCATCGAGCCGGAACTCTGCCGCAAATTGCTGATCGAGCATGTGCTGATGCAAGGCGATTGCCAAGGGCCGGAGCTGTTCCATCGGCATAACGCGGCCCTCAAAGAGGAACTCGCCGACTGGCAGGCCAAGCTGCGGCAGTCGCAACTCTTCGCCAGCGAGGAGGCCCAGTTTGACTTCTTCGATTCGCAAGTCCCCGCAAATGTCGCCGATGTCCACTCGCTTCGCAGCTGGGTCAAATCGGTCGAGAAGTCCCAGCCGAACGCACTGTGCCTGACCCGCGAAGTGTTGCTGGCTAACCCCGATGTGGCACTGCCCGAGCATGCGTTCCCGGATGAACTGTCGGTCGGGAAGCTGAACTTGCCGGTCGAGTATGCCCTCGAGCCGGGGAAGGTGTCCGACGGACTGACGATCACTGTGCCGCGCGCGGGGATCGGCCAGCTGTCGGCAGAGCGGCTCAATTGGCTCGTGCCGGGGTTGCTCGATGAGAAGGTCACAGCGCTCATTAAGTCGCTGCCGAAGGAACTGCGGCGTCTATTCGTGCCGGTGAATGATGTACTGCCACAGGTCCTCACGCAGCTGAAATACGGTGAGGGGAGCCTGAACGAACAGCTGGCAGTCGCGCTGCGAAAGGTCTCGGGCGAACACATTCCGGTGACGGCGTTCGAGGAGGCGCGGCTACCGGATCACCTGCGGATCAACATCCGCATGGTCGATGACGAGGGGGCGGTGATTCGCGAAAGCCGCGACTTGCAGGAGCTGCAACGCGGGGTGCGGGCGACGTTCGCCTCGTCTGCGGTGACGATCGTCGAGCAAAGTTGGAACCGCACGGGGATCACCGACTGGACCGATTTCGAAGTCCCCGCCGAGATCACCATCAACCGGGGCGGGATCGATGTGCGGGCCTTCCCGATGCTGGTCGATCAGGGCGACTCTGTCGCTTTGTTATTGTCGATGGACGCCGGTCATGCGGAGCGCGAGACCCGCCGAGCGCTGGTCCGGCTGCTGCTGATCGCGGAGGCCAAGCGGGTGAAGGAGCAGGTCGAGTGGCTCCCCCGGTTCCAGCAGATTTGCGTCTACGCCACCACGCTGCCGGATGCCAAAGAGTTCCGCTCGCATGTGCAGTGGCGGCTGGCCGAACGGGCCCTCGCCTTTGACGGCCCCATGCCCCGCAATGCCGCCCAGTGGCGCGAGGCATTAAAGAGAACCCGCAGCCAGATGACCGTCGCGGTTCAGGATCTGTCGAAGGTGCTGGAACCGCTGATGGTCGCCTACCACCAGACCCGCAAGCTGATCGGCCAGCAGAGTGGGTCGACCTTGCAATACGCCATCGATGACACACGGTCGCAGGTCGAATCACTCTTCGCCCCCGGTTTTCTGTCGCACGTTCCCTGGCCGTGGCTGGCTCAATACCCGCGCTATCTGAAGGCGATCCAGATGCGCTGGGCCAAGATCACCAGCGGCGGTTACAACAAAGACCGCGCCGCCTTCACCACGATCGCTGCCCACATGGAACGCTGGCGGCAACACGTCCAGCGCCACACCCCCCGTCCCGACTTCGACCCCTTCATTCCGCAGTACCGCTGGCTCATCGAAGAGTCCCGCGTCGCCGCCTTCGCCCAGTCACTCGGCCTCGGCGTGGCCGTGTCTGAGCAGAAGTTGCTCGACGCCTGGGAAGCCGGGAAGCGGTAGCTGACGGGGTGTGAGCCCCACCTAATAAAGCGATGTCTGGGTGATTGCCTGACGAGTGAATCGCTGGGGCCTTTCAGCCATTTCAAGAGGCCGGTCGCCTCACCTTTCTCGCGGCCAAAACAGACCGCGATGCACACTTATGCCGAGTCGCGACTGACACGGCCAAGCCTCTGATATCTGTGCCCATCTGTGAAATCTGTGTACATACTCTCTGCACTTGAGAATCCCGATCAAGGAGAGATTGGTACACAGATTTCACAGATGGGCACAGATAAACTACTCCGACAATCCCACGGTTTGAGGTCGAGTGGCGAGGGAGTTTTACTCACACAATTGCATTCGCCAAGAGGTCCGAGGCTGCGCAGTATTGGCTCGTTTCATCAGGCCAGCATGAGCCAGGCTGTCCCTCGTCAGCTGTGTCCCAATTTATTACCAATGCTCCACAGAGTCAGTTTTCAGGGGCCACTCGCCTTGAAGAAAATCGAAAGCCCAAATAAACAGCCAGTTGAACCCATGTCCCCCAATGTGACGTTTGCACTCACTCTGGAGTGTTGCTAGGCTAATATTTAGGCAGGGGGACTTGAGGCGACGACTGAACCAGTGTTCGCTGCGGGCTGTAGCGACAGTTGCTGACTTAAGACTCCCTCTTTTGTGATCGGATACGTACTCATGCGAAACTTCTCAGTGTTGCTCGTTGCCGTCGTTGCTCTTCTCGCTCCCAGCGTGTCGTGGTCTGCAGATCCCACGCCCGCCGAGGCCGGGAAAGCCGCTCTGCTGGATCTCCCCCCCAAGGTGGCTTGTCCCATGTTTAATATGGGAGAGTGGGGAGGATCACCGAACATGTGGTATGCCGTCTTCTGTGTTCCGGATTCTGGAGCAACGGCTTTGACACTTCCGGAGGGCGCATCTGCTTCTGAATGTGGAGAAGGCGAATGGTGCGTGGGTGGTCTCTCGAAATTCGATGCAAAATCAAAAGTGCCGATTGGGCTTTCCAAGGGATATCCCGGCCCCCGGTTGGACCCCAAAGTCCCGTTCAAAACTAACTATGTTGTATCGACCACTGAAGAGTGGTATGTGAGAATTAACATCGGAACCCGCGAGGCTCCGGTGCTTCGAACGGCAAAGATCTTTCGTATCAGTGCCGAGAAGCAAACAGCAAAGGTTCCGTTGAGTCAATTTCACTCCCCTCCCTCTGATTCTCCAGAGGCAGTCCGCTACGCGACGAAAACCGTCCCGATTCCAGTTCAGGACTTCCGTGCGATCGTGGGATTCGAAGTCGATGGCACCGACGTGGGTGATGATCAATTGTCTCTGGTGAAATACTCGGAAAAGATCATTATCCAAGGTCCCAATGCCCCGATTGATGCAAACGCTT
>JANPCU010000117.1:0-26333 GCA_031431195.1 Planctomycetota bacterium
CGGAAGTCTGAGGAGAGGCCCCCAGCCAGCCTCCAAGTCCCCGCCGCCCGTGGACGAGTGGGATCTCAACGCCCCGCTAGATGACGGCGAGACCTGCGACGCTCCGACTGCCCGACACGAGAAACTCAAGCGAGGCAAACGTTCCAAGAAGCAGAACAACACCGCTCCGATTTGGTGGGCAGCGGGGGCGATGGTCTGCGTGGCGGTGGGGATCTCCGCCTGGGGCCTCTGGCCAACAGGCAGCGGGCAGACGCTCGCCTCGGCGGACGTAGCCGCGAAGCCGGTAGAGATCAATTACCAGACCGAAATTCAGCCGTTCTTCCAGCAGTATTGCTTCGACTGCCACGGGGCCGACACGCAGGAGGCGGGCCTCGAACTGCATCGAGACAACGCGCTCGCCGACATCCTCAAGAACCGCAAAGCGTGGGACAAGGTCTATACCCACGTCAAGATCGGAGCGATGCCGCCCTCGTCGTCGACCCAGCCGAAACCCGAAGAACGCGAGAAGGTTGTCGCCTGGCTCGATCACTCGCTGCACTTCGTCGACTGCACCGGCGGGGCGGACCCGGGCCGCGTGACCATTCGCCGCCTGAATCGAGCCGAGTACAACAACACGATCCGCGATCTCGTCGGTGTCGACTTCGATCCCGCCAAGGACTTTCCGGCGGACGATGTCGGCTATGGATTCGATAACAACGGCGATGTCCTGTCGATTCAACCGCTGCTCGTCGAGAAGTACCTCAACGCCGCTGAACAAATCGCCGAGCGAGCGATTCCGACAGCCTCGCCCGAGGGGATCGACACGATGATTACCGGCCAGCAGATGAAGCCGAGCAACAAGATCACCGTCAATGATCTGCCGAATGATGCGGTGATTTTGATCACCGCTTGCTCCGTCTCGACCGAGCTACAGATTGCCCGAGCTGGTGAGTACACCGTCGAGATTCGCTCGGGGGCCACGCCTTACAAACCGAACACCGGCGGGGCCAAGATGGAGGTTCGCCTTGATGGGAAGACGCTGCGCGAGATCGAGGTCAATGCAACTCGGGATAAGACACAGACGAACTCGCTGAAGCTGGACCTGTCCAAGGGCAGTCATGAACTGGTTCTGGCGTTCACCAACGACGAGTACGCTCAGGAGGGGAAGAAAACCTACGACCGCAACTTGATCGTCGAACGCCTGAAGATCACCGGACCGAAGTTTACGCCCGATGATCTTCCGCCCTTGCAGAAGGCTCTCGTGGCTCACCGCCCCGCCCAACATGGCCGCTACGAAGACGCCGCCCGCCTCAACTTGAAGCCGCTGCTACGCCGGGCCTTCCGCCGCCCGGTGAACGATGGCGAGGTTGAGTCGTTCGTGCGCTTCGCCAAGATCTCCCAGGACCGTCAAGAGTCGTTCGAGCGTGCCATGCAGATCGCCCTGCAAGCCATCCTGGTCTCACCGCAGTTCCTCTTTCGGACCGAAGACCCGGCCACAAATGCCTCCGCGACTCACGCGATCAGCGACCACGAATTGGCGGTGCGGCTCTCGTATTTCCTCTGGAGCAGCATGCCGGATGAGGAACTGCTCAGGCTCGCCGACCTCGGTCAACTCCATACTGACGAAGTCCTCACGACGCAGGTCGATCGCATGCTGGCCGATCCGAAGTCGACCGCTCTTGTCGAGAACTTCGCCGGGCAGTGGCTCGCCCTGCGCAAGCTATTCTCCGAAGAGGTCTCACCCGATCCCGACCAGTTCCCGGACTTCAACAACCAGCTACGGGCCGACATGGCCACGGAGACGAAACTGTTCTTCGGGTCAATCCTCAAAGAGAACCGCAGCCTCGTCGACCTCATCGAAGCGAAATACTCATTCGTCAACGAGCGATTGGCAAAATTATACGGCCTGCCCAATATCAAGGGGGATGAGTTTCGCCGAGTGGAGTTCACCGATGGTCGCCACGCTGGGGTGTTGACCCAGGCGAGCGTGCTGACGCTGACCTCATACCCCACGCGAACTTCGCCCGTGAAGCGCGGCGAGTGGATTCTGGCAAATATCCTCGGTGATGAACCGCCCCCGCCGCCGCCGGTGGTCCCCGCTCTCGAAGAGACGCAAAAGTCCAACCCCAACCTCACATTTCGGCAACAGCTGGAACTCCACCGCAAAGACCCCGGCTGTGCCTCGTGCCACAATCAGATGGACGATCTCGGCTTCGGGTTCGAGAACTTCGACGCGATCGGAAGGTGGCGCGAGACAGACGGAGATCTCCCGATCGACTCGTCCGGAACGCTGCCGAGCGGGCAGAAGTTCCAGGGGCCGATGGAACTGGTTTCGATCCTCAAAGCCCGCCAAAGCGAGTTCGCCCGCTGCCTCTCCGAAAAGATGTTGACATTCGCCCTGGGGCGCGGTTTAGAGTACTACGACAAATGTGCGGTTGATGCGATCGTGAAGAGCGTCGAAAGCGACCAGTACCGCCTGACGGCGGTCATCCAAGGTGTGGTCCAGAGCGACCCGTTCCGCAAACGTCGCGGGGACACAGCCGTTCCCTCAGTGGCTCAATCTCATCCATAATGCAGAGGGGGCACGAGGAGTCCGCAGCTCCCCACAGTACGCCCCGCGGGGTAGATGCTTAAGGCTGTATCTTCGAAGACACGGACGGGCTGCGATCTCCTCATTAGAGGGGAGACTCTGCCTGACCCGCTCCCAGGAATCGTCGGGAAGTCCAGGTCAGTTCACTCCAAAGTTCCTGAGCACCACTCCGGCCACATCAACATCCTTCAGCCCGCTCTTCGGAATTCCGGTTCCGTCGCTGGCCAACAAGACACCCGAGCGGGTGCCGTCGCGGTTGGGGTAGCCGTGGGAGCCTTTGGCAAGGGTGGCGTTCAGCGGGATCGCGCGGGCGGGCATGTCGATAAACATTTCGACGGGGTCGTAGCCGGGCTTGCGGTGGATGTCGACGGTGCGGGCGAAGGGGGGAGCCTTGGCGTCGTCGAGCCACCAGTAGTAGGCGAACCACGCATCGGGCTTCGCGATCAGCACGAGCTCACCAGAGCGTGCGTGGTCCAGGCCGTACTGGCTGCGCTGGGCTCCGACGAGGACTTCTTCCACTTGATGATCAGCCTTCAATAAAGCGGCGACCTTCGCCACATCAGCGGAGTTCTTGACGAAGACATGGGCGACTTGGTGATCGACCAGCGCCCAGGCAGCCGACTCCCCGGGGACGAGGTACTCCAGCCCGTTCTCTTCGCGCAGGTTGAGCAGACCCGCCGCTCTCAGAATCCGGTTCGGGTATGAGACGGCGTTCACGGCGTTAATGACGTACTCGCTCGCAGCCAGCCACAGCGTGTCCTGGATCCCGGCCTCGGCATACCCATCCACGAGCTTGCCGACACACGCATCGAGTTCACTCAGCGAGGCCATCGCCTGCGGGCTATCCGGCCCAAACTTCTGGGCCGCATAGTCGAGGTGCGGCAGGTAGATGTAGCTGAACCGTGGTTGAAACTTCTTGGCACCGACGACAGCAGAGTCGACGATCCAAGCTGTCGATTTGATGTTTGCCATCGGTCCCCAGAAGTTCATCAACGGGAAATGACCGATCGCATCGCGCAGCTCGCCGTATAGTTCGCTGGGCACGGTGTAGCACCAGAGCGACTCGGAGCCATCCGGGTTGTGGATCGGGGCGGGAGTACAGATGAAGTCGGCCTTGGCCCCCTTGCTGTGTAGCGGGAACCAGACTGCGGAGGTGAGCGCTGGGTCGTGCTCCTTCAGCGTCTGCCAGATCTGGGGAGCTTGGATACATTCGTTCCAGGCGGTCCACATCTCGACCTCGCCCTTGTCGCGGTCGAAGAACCCGTTGGCGATGACGCCATGCTGTTCAGGTCCGACGCCGGTCGTCATGTTCGCCTGCACCGGGCAGGTCATCGCCGGAAACCCAGGCGAGAGTGGCACCGTGACGCCACTGCTCATCAGTGAGGTCAGACGCGGCATGGATGCCAGGTCGGACTGCCGGAGACCAGGGATCGACAGAAGAACAGCGGAGTGATGCATAGGGACACCGAGAGCCACAGGCATTGCCAATTCAACAAGGTTCGCGGCCCACCACGCCACTGACACAACCTGATTCAGACCGCGAATGTTACTGGCTAAAAGTCAGCGACGCGACCAAGGGCGGTCTGCCCGCGCGGCAACGTACCGTTTTCATCTGGGTCGCTTGATTCTGGCTGACGGCTGGCGACTCACCGCTGGGCGTGCATCTCAATCGTCGGTGAACTGACCCCACAGGGGTCTCGTCTCGTCGCCCAGGGTTGCCCGCCTCGCGGGAAACCCTGGGTCTGCGAACGACTCAGCAATCCAACCCCACCGGGGTTGCGTCAGGTGTGGGCCGCAACCCCGGTGGGGTTGATGGGATTCATGGCCCCAGTTACCCAGGGTCATCCGCTGCGCGGCCGACCCTGGGCGATGAGACGAGACCCCGTGGGGGTCGAAGACTTGGCGTATTCACGATTCACCGACGTTTGTTGCGCACACTCACCCTCAACGTTCCCCCACATTGGCATGCCGCCCAAAGTCCCCCTAGAATGGAGCCTTCAATCAGTCGGGGGGCAGGTGGCCTCGCCACGCTGGCTCCGCCGATATCGGCACAAGCAAAGGCTCTCTCTCGTGTTGCGAACTCGAACCTGTGGTGAACTGCGGACCTCTCATGTCGGCGAGACGGCCACATTGTGCGGCTGGGTTGATAAGTACCGCGACCATGCCGGGATCGTGTTCATCGACCTTCGCGACCGTTACGGCAAGACGCAAATCAAGTGCGACTTGGCCGACTCGACCGATATTCAGGAGCTGGCCCGCGCCCTGCGTTACGAGGACGTGATCCAGGTGACTGGCGAGATCGTCGCCCGTCCCGCTGGTCTCGAAAACCCCAAGCTCGACACCGGCTCCGTCGAGTTGCTCTGCCGCGAACTCAAGCTGCTCAACAAGAGCAAGACCCCGCCGTTCGAGCCCGATGGCCAGTCCGTACCGAACGAAGACATCCGCCTCAAGCACCGGTACATCGACCTGCGGCGACCGGCGATTCAGCAGAACATCATTCTGCGGCACAAGCTGACCAAGGTCGTCCGCGACTACTTCGACAAACTCGATTTCCTCGAAATCGAAACCCCGATGCTCGGTCGCAGCACCCCGGAAGGGGCTCGCGATTACCTCGTCCCCAGCCGCGTCCACGAGGGCACGTTCTACGCCCTCCCGCAATCGCCCCAGCTCTACAAGCAGCTGCTGATGGTCGCCGGATTTGATCGGTATATGCAGATCGCCCGCTGCTTCCGCGATGAGGATTTGCGGGCCGACCGCCAGCCGGAGTTCACGCAGATCGATGTCGAGATGGCCTTCGTCGAGCGGGATGACATCCTCGGCGTGATCGATGGACTCGTCGCCGAGATGATCCTGGCCGTCCGCAACGAAAAGTTCCCGCTGCCGCTCCGCCGGTTCACCCACGAATACTGCCTCGAAAACTACGGCAGCGACAAGCCCGACATGCGGTTCGGCATGCAGCTGGTCGACATCGGCGACATCGCGAAAGTGTGCGAGTTTGGCGTCTTCAAATCGACCATCGAGGCCGGAAACCGCGTCCGTGGCATCAACGTTAAGGGCGGGGCCGACAAGTACAGCCGCCGCATTCTCGATGTCGAAATGAAGGCCCTCGTCGCCGAGTACGGGGCCAAGGGGCTGGCCTACTTCAAGGTCACCGGCGGCAAGCTCGATTCGTCGATCGCCAAGTTCTTTAACGACGAGCAACAGCAAGCGATCATCGCCAAGATGGGCGGCGAAGAGGGGGATCTGTTGTTGTACGTGGCCGACACGTTCAAGGTCTCCAGCGCCGCTCTGTCCGCCGTCCGCAATCGCATTGCCCGCGAACAGAAGCTGTTCGACCCGAACACGATGGAGGTCTTCTGGGTGCTCGACTTCCCGCTGTTCACCTGGAACGAAGACGAGAAGCGGTTTGACGCTGAGCACCACCCGTTCTGCTCGATCCACCCCGACGATGAGCAGTACCTCGCCACAGATCCGGGTCGGGTTCGGGCCTCATCGTACGACCTGATCTGCAACGGCTACGAAGCCGCCAGCGGCAGCATCCGCATCCACGACCCGAAGATCCAGCAACGCGTCTTCGAGCTGATGAACATCAACGCCGAAGAGGCCGAGGAGCGTTTCGGCTTCTTCCTCGACGCCCTTCGCTACGGCGCTCCGCCCCACGGCGGCATCGCCCTCGGCCTCGACCGCTGGGTCATGATGTTCACCGGCGGCGACAACATCCGCGACGTCATCGCCTTCCCCAAAACCCAAAAAGCCGCCGACCAAATGACCGGCGCCCCGAGCGAAGTCGACGCCCGGCAGATTCGCGATCTGCACATCAAGCTGGATGTGAAGCCGTAGAGCAAGCGGGAGATGTGAGTCTACCAAGAATGCGACAACAGAATGTGGTTCTTGGGTCGAGGTCTCATCCGAGCTAACCTCTCGTGCCGCTGGCACACAGGTAGCCCAAAGCGGCAACCTGTGCCACCCTGCGATGATGATCCGTTTGACAACAACCGCGCCGCCGCCGAGGCACTGCTAATGATTGAGAAAGCCATTGCGCGGTAAACCGTATCTGGTCACGCCATTTGATTGTTCCGGCACAGTCAGGAACGATCAGCCTGATCGATCAGGGACAGCCTGACCTACCTCGACTTTCTGTTCCAAGGTCACTCGCTTGCCACTCGACGAAATCCTCCTGCTCGCAACAGCCATCGGCGTGGTGGCCTTGCTCTACTCCTCGGTGGGGCATGCCGGGGCGTCGGGTTATATTGCGGTGCTGACTCTGTTTGGGTTTCTGGCCCCGACCATCAAGCCGACCGCACTCGTCCTCAACATTCTGGTGGCGAGTATTGGCTCGATCCAGTTTTGGCGGGCGGGGCACTTCTCCGGGAAGCTCTTCTGGCCGTTTGCTGCGTTCTCCATCCCCGCCTCTTTTCTCGGGGGGGCTCTGCAGCTGCCAGCTGCGATCATTCACCCGCTGATCGGGGCGGTATTGTTGTTCTCGGCGGTTCGGCTGTTCTTGAATCCGAGCGATCCAGCAGAGGTCACTCCCCCAGAGCGGGCGACGGCATTTGGCGTCGGAGCGGGGATCGGGTTGTTGTCCGGTCTCACGGGAACCGGCGGCGGAGTTTTCCTGACTCCGTTGTTACTGCTCCGCCACTGGGCGAGGACGCGCGACGCAGCTGCGGTGTCGGTGGTGTTTATTCTGGTCAACTCGATCTCCGGTCTGGTAGGGCACGTCTCACGCGGGAAGCCGGTGCCGGTGTTCGCCTGGTGGCTGGCCGTGGCAGCGATTGTGGGAGGCACGCTCGGTTCTCATTTGGGAAGTCGCCGGTTCCCCCCGCGCGTGATCCGCGTGTTGCTGGCGGCGACGCTCGTGATAGCAGGAGTCAAACTGGTGCTGACTCGCTGAGATACACGAATCTTTGGTGAGATCTGTCGATTGGGATCGCAATGATTTCACGAGCCACCATGTAGGACATCTTCAAACTAGACTCGATTGCTCGATCATTGATCGCCACCGTTGATACAAGTAGACCGAGTACATCCATTCTTAGCGGGTGGTTCGGCGATGGCAAACTCCGAACGGTTGTGACATTGGAGCGATTGGAGATCGGTACAGCGTTCAGAGATTCCCTGACTGACCTGAACTCGCTTGATCATGGTGGGATGTGGACAAATCCGTTAGAAAAACGAACGTTAGTGACCTTTCATCTACTCGAACAAGGTGCTTGGCGATGTTCTGGAACGACTACTTTGACTGGTCCGAGGTCTCCGGGATCTATCTTCCGAAAATCTCCCGTATTGACCGCTATCGTGCCTACCAGAGATTAATTTCTGAGGCGGGGTGGGTTGTCGTGATCGTTGCTGGTTTTCTGGAGGACGTTCCCGGTGAGCCCGACCCCGTCAAGTGGCGATCATGGATCGCTGAAGTTCTTGACGAAGCTGACCAGCGGGTCCAGCTCACCGCGCAAGCTCTGGACACGATTGGAGCTGTGCGGACAGCTGCTGCTGTCAAGACAATCAAGCCCACTTCCCCATTCGCTCTGTTAGAACAGATCGGCCCAGCCACCGTGGCCAACCTGGACAAGGCTCAGGAGATGATCAATGAGCAAGCCCGTGTCATCACATCGCAATGTGAAAGCCGGGCAGAAATCCAGACGTTGCTGGAACGCTATGCCGCAGCCCACACCCCCGAACTCAATGCCGACATCACGAGGTACGGTGATCCTCGCCAGAAGTCAGGCTATGACCGCGAGAGCCGTGTGGCTGAACTGAAGGAACTGCAGCTTCGAGAATGGCAGATCAGAAATCAGTTGAAGAACGCCGAAGAATTGAATGAAGCAACACGTACACTCAACGAGAAGATCAGCAAGGCCGGTGTCGATCCCAAGGCACTGAAGCGGCTCACCAATGATCGAAAATCGTTTCGCGAATTGCTCAGCAGGCTGAAAGAGATCGCGTCCGAGAAGCGCGGTCCGGAATTGAATGCTGCTCTGCAGGTGGGCGATCAACTGGTCAAAGCCCATGAAGTCTTCTTCAATCCGCCGCCGACTAAGGATGCTGCCCTGAATGACAGTCTGGCGGAACTCGGGAAGTTCACGGGGGACACCGACTCCGATCCATGCGATCTGGAATGGGAATCGCCCGCAGGATTCAGTGGTCCGTGGGGCGATTTCTCCCTGGTGTTCTACTATCCACCGGGAAAGAACAAGGCGCTCAGTAAACTGGTCACAGCGGCAAAACGCCTCGCCCCCAAGCTGCCAGAGCTCAGCCTGCGGTGGTATCGCGAATTGATTCAGAACTTTCGCCAAACCTATGTTGACCAACTGGACGAAGACGAACTTGCCATATTCGAGGTGGATGCCTCCGGCGTCATCACTGATGACAGCATCCGCAAACACGCCGGAAAAGGCTCGATCTGTTTACAGCATGAGGACGGCGATTTTTTCGGCCACGCATCGTTCCCCATCGCCTGGGACGAGGAGCATGGCTGCGAGATTGAGTTGGAAGGCGATTTGATGGATGAGCTGCTCTCGAAGTCTTAGGAGAGCTTTCCTTGGACATGTGCCGCAGTGATGCAAGTTTCCGGAACGCTGAGCGAGAGTTGACGCGGTGAAGACGAGGAATGAAACTCGTTCCCAAGCTCCGGCTTGGGAACGCCTATCCCCGAAGCTCCGCTTCGCCGAGTGATCCTAGTCGTCCGCCTTCGGAGTGTTCGTGATCTCGCCCATCACGAAGGGAGTCAGGTCGGTCAGGTTTCACCTGATCGCTCAGGCACAGCCTGACCCACCTACCTTCTGCCCGGCCACCCCACACATGACTCGGCCACCCGTGTGACAGCGAAGCTGCGGGGTGACCATTGCGATCGCGAATCCGGTGGGCGATAGTATTCATTGTCAGCGGACTTTTTTCTGAGCATGGTGGCATGATGCGCAGTGTGATTGGAATCGCATGCTTTCTCACTTTGGTGGCCACATCGCTGGCCGAAGACTGGCCCCAGTGGATGGGCCCCAAACGTGACGGCGTCTGGCGCGAAACAGGGATTCTCGCTGTTTTCCCAGCGGAGGGGCTGAAGATCAACTGGCGGTTGCCCATCGGCGGGGGCTATGCCGGTCCGGCGGTCGCGGGGGGCAAGGTGTTTGTCACCGATCGGCAGAGCAAGCCAGCTGCGACCGACGCGACCAGTCCGCAGGCTAAAGGTTCCCCCCCAGCCATTGAGCGCGTCTTGTGCCTGAATGAAGTGGACGGCAAGGTTCTCTGGACTCACGAATATGATTGTCCCTACACCGTCAGCTACCCGGCTGGTCCCCGCTGCACTCCCACGGTCGATGGCGACCGGGTTTATACCCTCGGGGCACAAGGTCACCTGTTCTGTCTGAACGTTGCGGATGGTTCCGTTCTCTGGTCGAAGCAGTTTCTCAAAGACTTCAATCTCAAGAATGCTCCGGTGTGGGGCTTTGCATCTCATCCGCTGGTCGATGGGAACAAGCTCATCTGTCTCGTCGGTGGTCCGGGATCGACGGTTGTCGCTTTCGACAAACTGACGGGCAATGAACTGTGGAGGGCGATCGACTCTTCCACTGCACACGGACCGGGATATGGTCCGCCGCAGATCATCGAGCACAATGGCCGCCGGATTCTGTTGGCATTCCACCCGGCCGGTTTGAGCGCCTTGGAACCCGAGACGGGGAAGCCGATCTGGACGTACGACTGGGAGATCAACTACGGACTCACCACGCCGATGCCGCGGCAGGTCAAAGATGAGCTGTTCCTGACGACTTTTTATGATGGCGCGGTGCTGCTCAAAATGTCGAGTGACGGCAGCAGCGTGTCGGAAGTGTGGAAGCGGAAGGGGAAACGCGAAAAGAAGACAGACGCCATTCAATCGATCATGCCGACCCACTGGTTCGATGGGGATCTGGTGTTAGGCGTCGATAGTTATGGTGAGCTGCGCGGTCTTGATGCTCGGACCGGAGACCGCCTGTGGATGACTTACGCAGCGACTGGCGGACAATCCGACCGCTGGGCGAATGCCTTTCTGGTGAGGCAGGGGGACCGCTTTTTTATCCCGAATGAAAAGGGCGATCTGATCATCGCCCGGCTCGACCGCGAGGGATATCACGAACTCAGCCGGACTCACCTGATCGACCCCACTGGCGCTGCCCAACAGCGAAAAGTCGTCTGGTCGCACCCCGCCTTTGCGAACAAGTCCATCCTCCGTCGACTGTCCGCTGAACCTCTTCATAATCTTGTACTCATAACCTTGTGAACTTTCCTCTTCTCCATCCGAGCCGCCCACTGGACCGGAAAAGGAATCACAAGATCATGGCTACAAGATCATAAGGAGGGGGTGGTTTGCAGGGGCCTGGACCGGTCGAGAAGTCACGCATCGGGATCTTATGAGGCTGTGATATTTATCCCGTGCCGACTTTTCTAATTGACACGCGCGACGGACGAGGACGTCCGTCGTACGACTCAATCCGTCCCGCGTGAAGTATAAGTCCCCCTCGCGGTCCGATACGTTAAATAAATGCGTGTTGGAGACTAAGGCCTGCAGACGCGCAGCTGTGCAATAGCCGTGGAGCTAACGGGCGATCTCTTTCGTCTCGAGCGCGTCACTCTCGCGGGCCTTACTCTGGCCGGATCCCTCGTCCGTTCGCGCGATCCTCTGCACATCGACCACGCCCAACGCCAATCGCGCCGAATAGACTCCGCGCGGAGCGTCATGAGGCATTCCGGCGAGCGTCCGGCGTGAGCTGGATGGGACTTCGAGGAGACCCCGCAGAACCAGGGTCTGACGCCACCCCGCTCGCCGGAACGTCTCACTCGGCACCGCTCGAGGTATCATCCAGCTCCGTCGTGTCCTAAAACAATAGCACCGTCGGCTGCCATATTAATCGCTCGAACGTCGCCGCCCAATGCGGCTCTAATAGCTTCTCCGGCGTGACCTTTATATTAACGAAATAACGATACTCCGCCGCCGTCTCCGCCAGCCCACTACACGCCGCATTAATCGACTTCATCGGCTGCCGCGACAACTCCGGGTGGCCCAGACACTGCTTTGAGTGTCTGGGTTGCAACGCATCAAGAGGAGACAGCGGACAGGCTCACCCTGGAAATCCCTCTTGTTCCTCCGTCACCCAGACGTTCAAAGCAACGTCTGGGCCACCCCGCCACCTGATCGTTCACAGAAGTCCGATGAATTCTTCGTATTCCAACTCGGCGTCTTTCAGGAATTTATTGAGCAAGCCCGGTCCAAAGTCCCACCGGCATGAATCGGAACGACCGTCGAACGACCATCGGGATGACGCACAAAGTGGTGACTGCCCTTGGTGCTGATGTGGACAAATCCAGCTCACTGCAAGGCTCTGAGAGCTTGCCTCCCAGTCACTCGCCGATTCCGACTCATAACTCCACTGCCACCCGCTGAATGCCAATGAATTCATTGGCATCGCAGCCAGAGTTTTCGACTTCGAGGCAGAGTTCAATAGCCTCCTTAATTCGGCTGAGCAGCTTGTCGAGCGAGCGCGCTTGCGTATGACAGCCGTGCAATTCGGGCACGCTGGCCACGTAGTAACCTTCGGAGTCTCTCTCGATGACGACGTTGAATTCTCTCTTCATGATGAGTGCAGTGTAACAGAAATGACTCCTCGATGTCGCACAACGTTCCGCGTCGTGAGTGTAGCTCATGTCGCTTCGCGACTGAGATTCCAGCCACCGAACATCATTCGTCGGATCCCATCGAGCCTCTGGGATGAGCCTTTCGGCGTGCGGAATGCGAGTCGCGGAGCGACATCGCCTACGAAGTCGGATGGGCAATCCAGCCCGTCCCCGATTGGCGGTCGTCAGCCGCGTGAGGACGGATGAGAACATCCGTCCTACGACTCACGACTGTGTGGCCCAGACACTGCTTTGAGTGTCTGGGTTGCAACGCAACAAGAGGAGACAGCGGACAGGCTCACTCTGGAAATCCCTCTTGTTCCTCCGTCACCCAGGCTTTCAAAGCCACGTCTGGGGCACCCCGCCGAAGAGGCCGGTTTCGTTGGCATCGAACTCCTCGCCCGCCAATCCGAACCGTGGCAGGTCATCGACGGCATCGAATTTCGCAGCCTGACCCTCCGCGCCTGGAAGCCGCTCTCCGTACAGGACGACGACGCCACGCACGAGGTGATCTACCGAGGCCCCTGGGCCGCCGTCATCGACGACTCCGGCACCGAACTGCTGCGCGGCGAACGCACCCACCTCACCGACACCCAACGCGCCCAACTCACACTGCCGCCGTATCAGCTACAACTGGAATGGCTTGGCGAGGAACCTGCGCAGCCTGCCGATTGCTGCTCCCCCGCCCCCGTCCAACTCGACCTCCTGCCCGCGCAGTCGACCAGTTGCTGCGGCGGTGGGAAGTGTGATTGAGTCAATGTCCCGTAGTCTGGACCCCCAGGTCCGGACGAACTCCTTCTGTGCGGCGAGCGTCGATGTGCGACTCGCTCGGACCTAGGGGTCCAAGCTACGGGGCCATCCACTGGGGCCAGGTCGAACTCAAGCAGAGACGGAAGCCCAGGCTGTAGATTCTATGCGACGGATCGTTCATATTACGGCACGCCGAACGGGCGTTTCCAGCGTGAAGGCTCCAGTTCCCGCCCCGGCACACTCGGTTCAAGCCCGTTGTAGGGCCCGCAGGGTTCGTGCGGCCCAATAGATACTCGCTGTACCAGTCTACGCACCATTCCCACACGTTCCCGTGCATGTCCAGAAGTCCCCACGGATTCGCGGCCTTCGTCCCCACCGCATGGGCGTACTTCTCACCGATGTCCCATGTGTTCTCGTCGTACCACGCATATTGGAACAACAGATCGTATCCGTTGCTATGGCTGTAGGCAGTCGTGGTTCCCGCGCGGCAGGCGTACTCCCACTGGGCTTCGGTTGGCAGTACGTATTTCCACCCATTGGGCAACCGCCCGGCAGCGTGTTCGATCTTCGTCAGCTTCATACAAAAGGCGGTAGCACTGTCGGCCTCGATCGTCTCGTCCGCACCGTGGCTGATGTAAGTCGCCGGAAAGTTCGGCCCCTCTTGGACGTACTCTTTTCCGCACCAAGGCTTCGAGGCAGCCCCCATCACCGCCGTCCACTGGGCCTGGGTCGTCGCCGTTTCGGCCAGCCAGTACCCCTGCGTCAGCGTGACCTGGACCGGGGATTCATTATCCGTGGCACCGGGCGTGCCCATCGTGAAAGTGCCCGGCGGGCACCAGATCAGCTTCAGCGTCACGCCACCGGGGAGGGCGAGCTCTTGGGTGTCGCCGAGTTGGGGATTGTTTTGGTAGCTAGGCCCCCCAGGTCCGAGCGAAACGGACGTGGGCGTCCGTTCTCCGGGGGCTGCAGGGCGGGTTGTGGACTCGGGGGTCAGCAGGAGGGCGATCTCGGCAGCCAGGGCGTGGCCGTGGGCCGAGCGTTGGGCCGGGTCTTTGCGGAGGCAGCGGGCGATCAGGTCGATGACGCGGGCGGGAACGCCATGTCCCTCCAGGTCGTCGCGATAGTCGATCTCCAGCGGCGCGAGCATGTCGCCCATCAGCATCTGGTAGCCCAGCACCCCGAGCGTGTAGACATCGTCGCGCGGGTCTGGCGGCTCCCCATTGCGCTGTTGCGGCGATGCGTATCCCGGTGTGAACGAGCCCCGGATCAACGTCGGAGTGGGGACGCCGAAGTTCCTGGCGGTGGGCTGGGCGGATTCTGGCTCCGCGACCGCGAACAAGTCACTGATCCCGAAGTCGATGATCTTGAGTTCGTCGTCGTCGCGGAGTATGTTGGCCCACTTGAGGTCGCGATGCACGATCGGCGGCACGAGGGCGTGGAACTGCCCAGCGGTGGTCGCCAGTTGCCGCCAAGCGAGCAGCGCAAGTGGAGTCCGCCGCGATGGCTCCCGAGGCCAAGTGGCTACCCAGTCGGCTAGATTGCCGCCGGGCACGTACTCGAACATCAGCCAAGGAATCGAGCCTTGCAACGACGCATCGACCAGGGCGGGGACGCCGGACAGCTTCTTCTGTTTGGCGAGCAGCCCATTGATGCGGGCCTCGTGCTGCATCAGTTTCGACCGGGATTCCTGGTCCAGAAAGAACTTGCAGGCCCGCAGCGCCCCCAGTTCCGCATGTTGCGTCAGCCACACCTGCCCGAATCCGCCATCGCCCAGTCGCGACACCAACTGCCACTGCTCGCGCCCCGGCACGGTGTCTCCCGTGGTCAGCTGTGGCAACTGCGTTGGGAAGATTTGGCGAAAGTGTTCTGGGGTTTGTAACCGCCAGCCCGGAGGTCGCGTCTGGCCGGTGCGATCTTCGGGCCGCATGAAGACGGTGCGGGCTTTCTGCGGCATCTGTGACACGATATCCGCCAAGAGGGCCTGCTGACGGGCAGTGCCTTGGGGCAACTCCTGGGCGGCGATGCTCCGCATCTCATGGTCGAACACGATCGGCGGAACCGTGATCGCCTCATCCAGATCGTGCAGCAGTTCGGAGATCCTCAGCGGAGCGGGGGATTCTGGCAACGACGCGGGGCGGACGGCGTCGAGGACGGCGGCATGCTGGGCGGCTTCGTCCTGCTCGTCCTGAAACTTGTGATAGACCGCGAAAAGAGTCTCCTGGAACTTGATGGCGACCTCGCTCAACTTGCCCACGACGGGGAGGCTCTTGAGCAGTTCGAGGTGCAGCCCATTCTCAATGCAAGTTCGCAGAATCAAACGGAAGCTGGGCCACTTACGACGGGGTGGTGTTTGGATCACGAGCGATGGCTTGGCAAACATGCGTATCCTCCCCCAGTTGCAGTAGATTCTTGAATCAGTGTCTCCGGCCTCATGTTCTCTGGCCACAGGGCAAATGAACAGTGAGGAGGCGTGACAATCCCCGGCATCAGGCAGTCAACGTGACACGGGTGGCTCTGGATCACTGCAAATTCCAGAAATGCGTTTGGCGACATGATCGCGGGGTGCTTGCCCTCCGTCCCAGACTCAATACCCCAGGTTCGGCATCAGCCACCGTTCCACCTCGGCCACGGTTTGGCCGCTGCGGGTGGCGTAGCTTTCGACTTGGTCCTTGGTGATGCGGTCGACGCTGAAGTATCTCGCAGCTGGGTGGGCGAAGAGCAGACCGCTGACGCTGGCGGCGGGGTACATGGCGTAGCTTTCGGTGAGCGTGATGCCGGTTTGGGTTTCGGCGCCCAGCAGGTCGAACAGTTGGCGTTTGCGGGTGTGGTCGGGGCAGGCGGGGTAGCCGTAGGCGGGGCGGATGCCTCGGTACTTTTCCTCGATCAGGTCGTCACTGGAGAGTCCTTCAGTCTGGCCGAAACCCCACGCCTGGCGAGCCTCGGCGTGGATGTACTCAGCGAACGCCTCAGCCAGCCGGTCGGCCAGGGCCTTGGTGAGGATCGAGTTGTACTCGTCGTGGTCGGCCTCAAAGACCTTTACGAGTTCATCGCACCCGTGACCTGACGTGACGGCGAAGGCTCCCAGGTAGTCCTGGCGTCCGCTCTCTTTCGGGGCGATGTAATCGGCCAGCGAGCGGAAGTCCTTTTGGCCGGGGCGTTCCCATTGCTGGCGCAGCTGGGAGAAAGGGAGAAACGTTGAGGGTAGAGGGGGGGGCTGAGGACTGATGGCTGATGGCTGATGGCTAGAGGCTTCTGGCTCCCGACTCCCGACACCCGACTCCCGACTCTCCGGCACCAAGAAGTACCGGCCGTCGACTTCTGCGAGGATCTTGGCTTCTTTGAGGTAGCCCAGCGACTTCGCCACCACGGACGGAAAGACATGCTTGGGCTTCACGAGTTCGGCGATGGTATCAGCTGTGAACGGACCGGTCTGAGCCTCAACGGCGTTGAGAACCAGCAACGGGTCGCGGGTCAGGCCGAGTTTGATCGTGGCGAGATACGCGCGGAACCGTGCAGCGGGGGAAGGTTGAGACTTGAGGGTTGAGGGTTGAACGGTCGGCCCCTTGCCCTTTCGTTTCCCCTTCGTCTTCGGAGTGAAGCGGTCGCCTCGGACCTTGGGCACCTCGACAATGATGTCGTCCCCGACGGAGTTCGCGGGCCAGAACCCGTACACGCCCTTCGCGGTGAACAGCTTCTCCGCAATGATCCGGTCGAGCAGCGTGTTGGCCTCGTCGAAGAGTTTTTTGGCTTCCTCGCCCACGACCGGGTCTGCGAAGATCTGCGGGTACTTCCCCTTCAGTTCCCAGGTCTGGAAGAACGGGGACCAGTCGATGTAGCTGCGCAGGACGTTAAGGTCGGCCTCGATCGTCTTGGTGCCGGTGAAGGCGGGGGTGGGGATGTCGACGGTGGCCCAGTCGGTCTGGAACCGGCGCTCGAGGGATTGGGCGTACGGCACCAGGGCCTGCTCGGAACGGCGGGCAAAGCTGGCGCGGTCGCGCTCTTGTTCAGCGCGGATCTGGACCATGTAGGCGTCTTTCGAATCGGGATCGAGCAGCTTCTCAACCGCGGGGACGGAGAGCGAGGCATCGACCACATGTACGACGGGATGATTGTAGAACGGCGAGATCTTGACGGCTGTGTGCTTGGAGGAAGTCGTCGCCCCGCCGATGAGCAGCGGGATCGTGAACCCGCGCCGCTGCATCTCGCGCGCGACGGTTTGCATCTCTTCGAGCGACGGTGTAATGAGCCCGGAGAGGCCGATGATGTCGACCTTCTCGGCGATGGCGGTTTCCAGAATCTTGTCACACGAGACCATCACCCCGAGGTCGATGACCTCGAAGCTGTTGCAGCGGAGGACGACGCCGACAATGTTCTTGCCGATGTCGTGGACATCGCCCTTGACGGTGGCGATGAGGATTTTGCCTCTGGAAGAGGGTTGAGAGTTGAGGGTTGAGGGTTGAGGGGCAGAGGCTGGCTGCTGGCTGATGGTTGATGGCTGATGGCCAGCGTCGCTTAACGCTAAACCCTCAACTCTGGCCGCCTCCTTCTCCGCCTCCATAAACGGTTCGAGGTACGCCACCGCTTTCTTCATCACGCGGGCGCTCTTGACCACTTGCGGCAGGAACATTTTCCCCTGGCCGAACAGGTCGCCGACGACGCTCATCCCGGCCATTAGCGGGCCTTGGATCACGTTCAGCGGGCGACCGTATTTGAGGCGGGCCTCTTCGGTGTCGGCTTCAATGAAGTCGGCGATCCCCTTCAGCATGGCGTGCTTGAGACGCTCTTCCACGCTGTCATGCCGCCAGGCTGCGATCTGCTCAGCGGTCTCGGTCTTGCCGCTCGCTCGGGACTTGATGACCTCGGCAAAGGCGATCAGCTTCTCGGTCGCATCGGGATGCCGGTTGAGAAGCACGTCCTCGATATAGACCAGCAGTTCCTTGTCGATCTCGTCATAGACTTCGAGCTGGGTCGAGTTGACGATCCCCATGTCGAGCCCGGCCTGGATTGCGTGGTACAGGAAGGCAGCGTTCATCGCCTCGCGGACGACCTCGTTGCCCCGGAACGAGAACGAGACGTTGCTCACCCCGCCGGAGGTCAGCGCTCCCGGACACTCGATCTTGATCCGGCGGACGGCTTCGAAGAACTCGACCGCATAGTTCGAGTGCTCTTCCATCCCAGTGCCGACAGTGAGGATGTTGGCGTCGAAGATGATGTCCGACGGCGCGAACCCGACTGACTTCGTCAACAGGTCGTAAGCCCGCTTGCAGATGGAGACCTTGTGATCGGCGGTGACTGCCTGCCCCGATTCATCGAAGGCCATGCAGACAACGCCAGCGCCGAGGCTGTGAACGATGCGGGCCTGTTCAAGGAATTTCTCTTCGCCTTCCTTCAACGAAATCGAGTTGACGACTCCCTTCCCGGCCAAGCACTTCAATCCCGCATGGATCACGCTGAACTTGGAGCTGTCGACCATGACCGGGACTTTGTTCACGTCCGGGTCGTCCGAGAGCAACTGGAGAAAATGGACCATCTCCTGCTCGCTATCGAGCAGCCCTTCGTCCATGTTGACATCGATCATGTTGGCCCCGCCCTCGATCTGCTCGCGGGCAATTTTGAGGGCCTCGTCGTACTGCTTCTCCTTGATGAGCCGGGCGAATTTGCGCGAGCCGGTGACGTTGGTCCGCTCGCCGATCATCAGGAACGGTCGCGAGCCGGAAGCGTCAGCGCCCGGAGATGTCGCAGCGGAACCCTCGGAGGAACCATCCGGCTCACGCCGGACGCTCGCCAGTTCAAACACATCCGTCCCGCTGAATACCGCTCCTCGACCGCTGCTCACTAACCTCTCACCACTAACCTCTAACCCCTTCCTCGGCTTCAGCCCCTTCACCGCTTCCGCCGTCTTCCCAATGAACTCCGGCGTCGTCCCGCAACAGCCGCCCAGGATGTTCAGCCAGCCGTTGGCCGCCCACTCGGCCACAGTCTTGGTGAACTCACCCGGGTTCGAGTCGAACCCGCCCATCCCATCTGGCATCCCCGCATTCGGATAGCAACAGATGTTCGTCCCGGCCGGGACGCGCTTGGCCAGAATCTCGACGTACTCTCGCATCTGCTTCGGACCGATGCCGCAGTTCATCCCGATGCTGAACGCCGGGAAGTGCTCCACCGCTGCCAGGAACGCTTCCAGCGTCTGCCCCGTGAGCGTGCGGCCACCCATGAAGATCGTGGCCGAGATCATCACCGGGACCGAGGTCTGCTGCTCGTCGAACACCTGCTGAATCGCCGACAAGCATGACTTCATATTCAGCGTGTCAAAGCTCGTCTCCGGGAGCAGCATGTCCACGCCCCCCTCAAGCAGGCCCCGCACCTGCTCGGCGTAGCTGGCCTGCATCGCGTCGAACGTCACCGGGCGATACCCCGGCTTGTCGGCATTGAACGACAACTGCACCTTCGTCGGCCCGATGCTGCCCGCTACGAAGCGCGGCTTGTCGGGGTTCGCCCGCGTGTACTTATCGACCTCGCTGCGGGCAATCTCCGCAGCTGCGATGTTGATCTCGCGGGTGAGGTGCCCGAGTTCGAACTCGGCCAGCGAGATCGGGTTGGCATTGAAGCTGTCAGTCTCGACGATGTCCGCCCCGGCCTCCAGGTAGTCACGATGGACGCTGGCGATCAGCTCTGGCTGGGTCAGGCAGAGAATGTCGGTCGCGTTCTTGAGATCGATCGGATGCGAGACAAACCGTGTCCCGCGATAGTCGGCCTCTTGCAGGTTCTTGGAGAACAACAACGCCCCCATCGACCCATCCAAGATCAGGATGCGCTCGGCGAGGAGGTCGTTCAAAAGTTCAAACGTGGGATTCGACACAGGCAACAGCTCTCGATCTCAGTCAGCGAAACGCGACTCCCCCCATCAGGCGAGCCGTGCGGCGTCAGCCCCCGGAGGTCTTAGCACCGCAGTTCAAACAGACGGTTCGAAAGCCACTCCGAAGAGACACGCATTCAGGACAAAGGATCGTAGTTTTTCCGAGTGACGAAATGCAGCCAGAAACCGGCGAAAAGAGGGTCATCGCGGGATTTATGGTGATCCGAGGCGGGTCTTGCCCTCACTTCGCCCAGTAATCGATCACCATTGGCTCTTCCAGAATCGGCTTGAGCTTCTCGACGAACGCCTGATGAGCCGGGTGCGGCAGGTACTTGGCCCGGCCGGCTTCGTCCTGGAAGGTCACGAAGAACAGGTGCGTGAACCCCTTGTCGAGCATCTCTGGGCTGTTGTTCGTGCCCCATTCGTAGCTGTGAATGGTGTCGATCTGTTTGGGGAGTTCGCCGAATGCTTTCACGACCTCGTCGATCTGGGCCGGGGTGGCGTCCTGCTTGAACTTGAACATCACGACATGCCGCAGGAGCGACGGAGCCTCGGGCTTGGCGGGTTCGGCTTGGACCTGCATCAGGGCAACTCCGAGAAGGGCGAAACAGGCCAGGGTGACAGGGAGGCGAAGGTTCATCGGGGGGATCTCCTGGAACTTGAGGTGAGAGACAATCCATATTCTCACGCCAGCCCGCAGCACCAGCAAGCGAGTGGCGATGGTTTGGACACACATTGCCGCCTGAGTACCTGGCTACTCCTCTGTGGTGACCGGGACATAACTGAACCGGTGATTGACATGCCCCAGACGCAACTCGACCCACCCTTTTTCGAGATCGCGTTCGACGGTGTATTGCGGCGTCTCCCCTGTGATCGAGGTGTCGAGAACGACCTGTCCCGTGCGGGCGTCCAGACACCAGTAGCGGGCGACGGGATCGGCCTTCTCCTTCCAGGTATCTACGCACATCAGTAGCGGAACATCCCGGACCTGATCCAGGGGCAGGGTGCGGTTCTCGATCTGGCGGCTCCACTGGTATTCCCCCGTTTGCCTGTCAAACGCATGCACGGGTCCGTTCACGAAGGCGCGCCTCCAGCCGGGATTCATCTGTTTCTGCGAGGCATTCATGAGCCGTTTCTCCGTAACCGCCGAAGACAGCGAGACGTAGACCGTCCGCTCAGTCACAGCTGTCACGATCTGCTGTATGCCGCGTGGGACTTCGACCTTCGATTCGCGAACCGTCTGGCCAGTGCGCAGATCGAGGAACAACACCTGGCTCTCGGCGGAGAGGACGCCGAGCCAATCCTCATCGATTTCAAATGCCGCTGAACCCGGTGGAAAGGTTCTGTCCCACTGGGTGGTCGGGCCAGAGAGATCAACCATGCGCAGACGCAGTTCCGTCGGTGGCTCTACGGCTGGCTGCCCGGGAGTTGCTGGAGAGAGCTTGTCCGGGGGACCGAACGGGCGATCCTGGGCGGGTTGTCCCGTGGCGACTAGGGCCAGTCGGCCCCAGTGCTTCAAGACATCCTCAGGGGGAAATTCAGCTGTGTAAGACCGCAACGTCCGGCCATCGATCGGGCTGAGGACATCAATCGTCGGCTGGTCGTCATGCGTCATCACGATCACGTTGTCATCGCCGAACGTTCGTACTCTCGACGGCATGTCGTATCGCCGCCAGAGTTCGTGCCCGGTGGCCGTCTCCAGACAGACCAGCATCCCCTGTTGCAGGAAGCAGGTCGTCCCGGCAGAGACCGGCCCGACCCACGCGGCGCGGTGTCCATGAGTGTCAAAGAGTTCGACTTCGGGTCGGATGAAGCCCACGACTTGCGAGGAGTGGCGTCTCTCCAACGAAAGGAGATTGTCCTCTTCATTCCCCAGCGTATCGACCAGTTCCCCCTTCCCGTACTGTCGGGTTTTCTTGGCGGGCCAGAGGATCGCGTTGTTCTTCATGGAGGAGGTGGTCTCGCCTTTCTCATTCAAGCTGGAGACGCAGAAGATTTCAGTGCCGACCTGCACGACGACAAACTGGCCAAACGCCCACCCCTGCCGCAACTCTGGATTCGACTGACGGTAAAGTCGATCGCTCTTGTGCAGCGGCAGGGTCCAGGACCTTGGCTTACCCATTCCCGAAAACCGCAGCTGCGATGGGGCATAAGTGAGATTCAGATGATCAAACATCGTACCTCGGTCCGCGCGAATGGGAATCGGCACTTGATTGTCAAACCCCAAGTACGACTGCTTAGAGGTCACGACCGGCTCACGATCCGGCCAAGCTGTGCGGCGATCACGATCGAGACGAGGCAGCACGAGCGAGTTCGCAGGCAGTGACTGCACCACCTGCTGCGGGGTCTCCTCACCACGGATCGCGATCTCCCCGAACCGCCGTTGCAGCTGTTCCATCAAGTTCGCCGCGTCACTCCAGTCTCCGCGCGCGATGTGGAGTTCGGCCAGTCGCCACAGGGCCGCAGCTGCGGCGGGTCGTGACGCCGTCGCGGATCGGCGACGCAGCTCCAACTGCTGGATGGCCAGTTCGCGGAGGGTCTTCCACTCAAAGGAGCGTTCGAGGGCTCGCTGTGGCAGGAAGCTGAGCGGTTCCAGCGGGCGGGCAAGGTCGTCCTGCTGAGTGACCGGGAGCGCAGCCCAGAGTTGAAACGCTTGCAACAGGGCGCTCCGCTGGTCGGGAGTTCCCGTGTCCCACTGGCTTTGCAGCACTCCGCGCAGCAGGGCATCCAGTCGGATGGTGCGAGTACTCTCTAGACTGCTGGAACCCACTGTCTCCATCGGTTGCGAGGCGAGGACCTCCACCTCCCAATTTTCCGGGTGCAGTTCCAGCAGTTGGAAACAGTGCCGGAACAGCGCAGGCGAATCTCCCACGGCCATGGCCCGGCGGAGGCCGCGATAGGTATTCTCCGCAGCGAGCCAGTCAGCAGACAGCGGCTGGCCCGAGAGTGGATCACGGGCTGTCCCATCGAGCTCCTGCAGGAGCGGGTCCGCTGAGATCTCAATCGCAGCTGCTTCACCACTGGCGGGTCGCAGAGACAGGCCGTTTACGCGAACTGTCAGCTGAGTCGTCCCGATGCTCACCTTCCGCATCAAAGACCGTTCAGCAGCGCCTTGAATCCGCAATTGCGAACCGGCGACGGCGAGCCAGGGCTCGTTCGTGAGTTGTCTTCCCGCTGAAGAAGATGCGACTCCGGTGGCGGGGTTCCAATCGATCCGTCCTCCATCTCGCAATGCCAGCTGGCACTTCGAGCCTTCCCATGCCGAGGAGACCACTGGCACCGCCGACAGATACTCTCGTTCGACACTTCCATCCGCCAGCCGCAGTGATCGGACGAAGCCGCTGCCCGCGACCACCACCCGTTGATCGTCTCCCCCCACCAGACTGCGCGCCCCCGCGATCGGTTGCTCCCACAGCAGCTGCCCGTCGTCGACACTGAGACACCGAATCCGATTCGTCTCGGGCGAGGCATAGATCAGTTGAGTCCCGAACCGCGCCAGCTGGGGGCTTTGCCAACCCGCCATCCACGACCAGCCATTGCGATCGACGGGAGGTTGAAGCAGACCGCGGGCGACCTCGACATCATCCCGCGAGTGCCGAAAGCCCCAGCTCAGTTGGCCGCTGAACACGTCGAATGCCGCGACGGCGCCCGCCCCCGTCGCGCAGATCGCCAGACCGTTGTGCCACACGATCGGGCACGCCTGTGTCAGACGGCGGGGATCCAGAGTGAGCCGCCCAACGTCGCCCAGAACATTCGCCGGTCCAGCGAGTTGCCCCGTCGCGGCATCCATCCTCAAGAGCAGCAGCTGGTCCTTCTGTTGCACAACCGTGTAAAGGCTCGTCCCTTGCAGGGTGGGTGCCCCGAAGACGAAGGTGCCGCGATGTTCGTCTCCCCAGACCTCATGCGACTTCCATTCGACCGACCCATCGGCGAGTGAATACGCCACCACGGTCAACTCGGGCACGGGGGCATACGCCTCCGGTGGTGGTGCGTTCGGAGCAGCTGCGGGTCGGGGGGGCGGATTGGCGAATGTCGCCGCCTCGATGCAGTAGACACGCGCGCCATCCGTCGTCAGCTGGCCGAGGATGGCGTTCCGCAAGACGCGATGACCGAGTTCCATTCGCAGTCGGCGTTCCAGCTTGGGGTCGGGCTTTGCACCGAGTTCAGCGATCGCCTCCATGCTCGGGTCCGCAATGGGCTTCCGCCAGAGGATCTCGCCCGATTGTCGGTGGACGCAGAATATCTCGCTCAATGATCTCCACACCACGCGATCGGCCAGCATCAATGGACGCATCGCCAGCGAGGGCTGGACCCCTTGGCGGGACAAGTCATTGAGAATCTTTCGCAGCATCAATTGAGCCGAGGGAGTCAACTCCGAGGTCACGTCCCAGGCCACCTCAGTGCCCGGCGGAAAGTCTGGTAAACCCGGCGTGACAGGCAGTGGAGTGCCTCTTCGAAACGGAATCGACTCGACGGGAACCGGGTACTTGGCGGCCAGTTGCGTAGCGAGGTCAGAGGCTCCTAATTCCTGCAGCGCAGCAAGCCAGAGACTGACGAGCTGCGGACTCTGCTCCGCGGCGAGCAGTGGATCGGGGCTGCGTTCGATCCACCGCTGGGCGGTTTGAATGACCGCATCCAAACGCCCGTGATCGTAGAACTGGATCGCCAGAGTTTCTACGCACTCTCGGGCGACGGGAGTGAACGGATAACGGGCGGCAATCCCTGCGAGGGCGACCAGATCGCGGGAGATCAGCGCTTCGCGCAGTTCTCCCGCAGACCGCACCTCAGTCTCGCGGAGGAACTGCTCGCGTTGCTCTGGCGAGCCGGTTCGCAACTGGCGAGTGGCTTCTTCTCGAATGTCGCGAAATGCGGTTCCGACCTGAATGTTGTGTGGCTCGGGCAGCGACAAATACTCCGCCAGCTGTCGCACCCCGTCGACACTGCGTCCTGTCGCGAAAACCGTGCTGGTGCCCCGCAATCGGGTCTCCATCTCCCGGTCGCGTGCGAACGAGAGCGACCGCGACATGCTTCCCGTGCGATCCTGGTCTACGTCCTGTTTGCTCGGCGGTGCAGGGGCCTGAGCAAAGGTCGCTGCCGAGCTGAACAACGCCACGATGAATAGAACGAGGCCCACAACCGGGAGGGCGAGGCTTCTGCCGAGCCGCGAACGAGAGAGGGTGTTGAAGTTTCTCTGCGGGGGCGAATCGTTCAAATTCAAGGGGGACAGGTCTCTCCGACCCCGGCAGGGGTCACAGAAATTAGCCGGTGGTTGAGCGCAGCGACACCACCGGTTGGCGTTCGTCGAGATCACCCCATCCCGGAGGGATGGCAGAGATGGCAAGACGATCACCGACGCGAGAACTCGACTCGTGTGCTGCGTCCCTGGCATCCCTCCGGGATAAACAGCAACGCATCGACCATCGATCGTGTTCGAATTCCGCACGGGATCACCCTGTTGCCTCTCTCGTACTCATCTTCAGAGGCCCACTGCGCGGCGAAACTCTTCCATCTGCTCTTCCAGCCGGGACACCTTGTCCCGCAGAGCTGCGATCTCCTCGGCCATCGCGGACAGAGACTGATCTCGTCCCCCGGAGCGCGAGGCCACCTCGGTGGGTACGTTTTCCGAGTCGGCCGCGCTGAAGGTTCCCGGCGTGAGTTTCTGGTTTTCTCCGTCCAGATAAAACGTGTGGTCCACCTCGACCCCGCGACGATCGAGCGGGCCGTTCGCCTGCACGTACCCTTGAGTCTGGAGGTCGACCAACGCCGCCTTCAGAATCTCCTGGCTATCAATCGGCGTCATCCGGCTGGCTCGCGTTCGCAACTCACCCGGCTGCTGCCGACCCCGCAACAACAGCTCGGTGAGGATCGCCAGCTGGACCTCGCTGAACGGATATCGCTTCCGCATATAGTGCCGGAACCGCTCGGCCCGACCCCCATCGGTATGCACGACAGCTGCGACACCCGCCTCGCGAAGTTCGTCGAGGATCTCTCGGACTTGCTCTTCAGAGTAGTTCGTGACTGGGTCGCGGTTGTTTTTCTGATTACAGCCGGAAGTACACGCCTTAACCGTCAGGGGATAGACATCGGGCGTCGTGAACGCCTTTTCCAGTAGCACCCCGAGTACCCGCCGCTGGCCCCGCGCGAGCTGCCTTGGTCCGGGAACTGTCTGATCATCCAACACGGTCGCTTCCATCGTGCCTCCTGCAGAACACCCCGGCGCTCCCGGCACAGCCACCCGTCCCGTGCCCTCTCCGCCGATTCGATACTTTGCAGATTATCACACTTCCGGAGGCTTGGATATCAGGGATTGCCTCCGGAAGAACGCCGAGTGCCAGACGTGTGTGCGTCAGGAACGTTGGCATCAAAAACCAAATGCCAATATTCACACGAAACTCGCGACAACCGCTGGGGACACCTCGAACACGAGGACGAGCGGAGTGAAAACGCAGAGGGCGCGGAGGAAGCAGAGTTGGGAATGAGTGCCAGTTATATTCGTCCACCCCGCCCACGGCG
>JANPCU010000118.1:0-6176 GCA_031431195.1 Planctomycetota bacterium
GCAACAACCCCTCGACCCGCACCCACTGCTCGTCCGATAACTCAAACCGCCGCATGACAATCCCCGTCCTTGAGGTCCAATTCCCAAGGCGGTGGTCTACCCGGTTGGCCCGTTTTCGGATAGATGATTGTCAACACGGCCGTGTGTGCATCACAAAAGTCGTCCACTCTCAGAAATTCACGACCGCCGAGTGGGCCCCAAAAAATCGTCCGAGATTCATCACCGTTTCCGGTCCCCTCGAAGGAGAAACCTCCATCCAGCGCCCCAGAAGTGTGAAAACGCAGAGGGCGCGGAGGACGCAGAGAACAGGCTCTCCTTCCGGACTCGGCGTCCTCCGCGCCCTCGGCGTTTTCACTTCGCACGTCCTCGCGATCGCGGTGTCCCCTGCGGGTGTCGCGAGTTTCGGGTGAATATTGCCGTCTGGTTTTGGATGCCAACTTTCCTGACGCACACACACGCTATGCCGTCCTGCCAAACATCGCTTGACATTCTCGGTTAACTTTATATGGTAAGCAGTGAGACACTGTTCTAGCTGTTCCACTCAAAGAAAAGGAAGTTCAAATGTTCGCTCTTCGCTATGCTTGTAGTATTGTCATCTAGCCAGGTCTTTGCACAGGCTCCGACTCCGACTCCAGCACTTCTAATTTATGACCTGACTGCCACCGCACCGCCACAATTCAACCCAGTTGTGGAAGTGTATGAATGCTTTCTTGCAATAAATGGGCAAACCAATGCAACGCTGGTCCCAGATGGAGGTAATACGGTCACGATGACACCGACGTTCATCACTGTGACGGCCCCTCCCCCAGCTCAGCCGATGAGAACGTATAGTAAACACGTCGGGGCAGTGCAAATCAGCAACCTTACCCCGAATAGACATTATGGGTGTAAGGCCTACTACTACGACAACAGCGGAAACGGAGTGAGAAATTATGTCACCGTCACTCAAACGAAACGACCGTAGTGGCTTCACCGTTGTCGAAACACTGGTTTCGATCGCCGTCATTGGCCTGCTGGTCGCCATTTTGCTGCCTGCCGTGCAATCGGCAAGGGAGGCGGCTGCGAGAATGACATGCCAGAATCGCCTGCGCCAGGTGGTGCTCGCTGCTCACATGTACGAGGAAGCCTTCAAGGTCTTTCCGCAAGCGGACAGGCCCTACATCGCACTATTGCCGTTCTTGGAGCAATCAGTCCTGTACCAGAAAATGGTTGTGGACGAACCAGTGGTGCCCAATGTCGAGACTTATCTCTGCCCTAGCGATCCTCGTGGGGATATATCCCAGGGACATGTCAGCTACTTGATTAACGATGGGTCGGGGTGGGCTGCGCGCTTGCCACCCGATTACAACATTGTGCAACTCGATGGTTCACGCCCGAGTTGGTATTCGCGTTCCCGACTCTCGGAGTTCACCGACGGGACTTCTCAGACAGCATTCTATTCTGAACAGAAGTTATTCATTTATAGCAATACCAATCCGACGACCGAGCCGATGGCGCAAGCTGAACCGAATCGCCATATGTGGTACGTCGATCGGCACTATCCGATGCCGAACGAACTCGATCAGTTTCGTGAGGCGTGCCGATCAAGACGCACGAATGCGACACCACATAATGCGATACAGCAGCAGTTCATGCTCCTGCAAGGAGTGGGCTACAACCATGCGCTCACTCCCAATTCACCAGGCTGCCATAACAACACTAGTGCTGATTTTGAGGGATCCGACTCCTTTTACAGTCTGCGTCCCGCCACAAGTTTTCACCCGGGTGTCGTCAGCGTGGCATTTGTGGATGGATATGTGCGATTTGTTTCAGACAACGTCGATTCTTCGGTGTGGACTGCCATCTCAACTCGAAAGGGAGCGGACAATGTCGGAGATTTCTAGGGGGGCGTTTCGTTTCTCTGCGACAGCAGCCGCAGACGAACTCGTGTGTTCCAGGCGGCGTGTCTTGAGCGCATTGCTGGCTGGGATTCCTCTGGCTGTCTGGGGGTGTCACAAACCGATCGAGGTGCCTTTCTCGACGAAGATCGCGCAGGATCTCCCCGTGACGGTGAAATGGACGGTCAACGGTGAGACTGTCAACGATGCCACAACGGTGTTCAAGGGCTCGCCTGGGTCAGCAATTCTCGTGACGGGGGAGTTACTGGCGAAGACGGGAACCTCCTTCGCTCGATGTCCGAAAGGGACGTTCATCGCTGGGGGATTTGAGATGCCGCCGCTGGCGATGCCCAAGAATTCCGAAAAGCCGTATCACGACAAGCCGGATGATCTGCATCTCTTTATCATCTCGTACCTCGCTTACGTCCCTGATGAAGGGAGTGAGGAGGAGCCTCTCGATGCAGTTGGTGTTTTTAATCAGATTGCCACTTTTGACCAAAAGACGTTACGCTTCTGTGGGGGAATGCTGACGCCCAACAAGCCGGGGAGATACGCATTCAGGTTGTGCGCGTCATTTAAACCGGAGAAGGAATGCAAATCAGATAAGGATCGACAAAGGATTCCGGAAATGTCGTCGATGAAAGTTTTGGCGGAGACCACGATTCAACTGGAGTAAACGTGGCTGCGGGGTCGCCCTGGTTGATTCGCTTTGGAATCTACCGGGGTGGCGCAGCCGAAAGAGGTTCTGGTAGCGAGAGGTTGATCACAGTGAACCTCTTGTGCCAAGGCACACCGGTAGGCTCCAAAGCGAGCCAACCGGAGCTACCCAACGAACCGTTCGGCGTCGATGGCGGGCCTCCCGGCGAGACGGTGTCTCTCCACGTGACGCATTACCGGGCCACCGACGGAAAGGTCGGAGTCGACATCGACTCGGCCTCAGAAGAGTAGGCTGCTTGGCACTCAGTTCCCGTCCCAGTCGATGAGTGGTCACAGGCATTCGACCGATCGAGAACTAAATGGCCGATGGGTTGTCTCAGTCATTTCCGCAGGGACATTTCTCGACTCGGTATGGCACCATCAACGCATCATTGGCTACGATAATATGCTCAGAGCTCCGCTCAGCTGTGTCCCCGGAATTTCGAACTCAAGGGCATTGTAATGGCCTCAATACCCTTTCATCTCACCGGCGAAGCGCTGTGGCGCCGAATGGATCGTGCTGTGGAAAAGATTCAGGAACGTTTGGAACGCACAGCCCGCACGCTGGAGCAAGCGGGGGTGCCCTACGCCATCATTGGCGGGAACGCCGTGCGGGCCTGGGTCGCACAGGCCGATGAAGCGGCTGTGCGGACGACTCGCGATGTCGACATTCTGCTGCGGCGATCCGATTGGCCCGCCGCTCAAGCGGCAATGGAAGCAGCCGGGTTCGTGTACCGCCACGCGGCGGGCATCGACATGTTTCTTGATGGCCCCGAAGCCCGCGCCCGCGATGCGGTGCATGTGCTGTATGCCGGGGAGAAGGTGTACCCGACAGATCTCGTGGCCGCTCCTGATGTGAGCGAATCGGTCGACATCGAGGCCCATCGCACGCTGACGCTGGAAGCACTCGTGCGGATGAAGCTCAACGCCAATCGCCGAAAAGACCAGGTGCATGTACTCGACATGATCGATGTCGAACTGATCGATGAATCCTGGTGCAAGCGATTCCCGCCGGAACTCGGTGCGAGGCTGAAGGAACTGTTCGACAACCCGAATGGGTAGGTGGTCTCAAATCCCGTGACACTCCGCCCGAATTCCCATCTCAAACGGATCGCGAGGGTCCAATAGCAGCGTCGCTTCAGCGTTCACATACGCTGTGCCGGTGATGCGGGGGATGATCTTGGCTCCGTCTGGGCGGTAAGTGCCCTCGAAGACGCTGCCGAGGATGCTCTCTTGCCGCCAGATCTCGCCGGGGGCGAGTTTGCCATCGGCGGCGAGACAGGCGAGTTTCGCACTCGTCCCGGTGCCGCAGGGGGAGCGGTCGTAGGCACTGCCCGGACAGAGGACGAAGTTACGGCTGTGGTTGCTCGGGTTTCCGGGGGGGCCGAAGAGTTCGATGTGGTCGATCTCGCCGCCGTCCTCACCGGTGATTTTCTGTGCATTGAGGACATGCCGTACCGCCCGCGAGACCTCACTCAGCCGCTTAACTCGCGACGGGTCAATCGGCTCGGGGTAGTCCTTCACGAGGAAGAACCAGTTCCCGCCCCAGGCGATGTCTCCGGTGAGTGTCGTCTTTTTCTCAGCGTCGGGTGGCAGGGTCAGGAGGCTTTGCGCATGGCCCTGTTGCGGGATGTTTGGCTCGCGTTCCGGGCCTTCCGCAAAGCCTTCAGACCCGGCCACCCGCTCTCCCCTCACACTCCCCGGCAACCCGATCACCACATCGGCCCGATACCGGTACGACGGCACGTTTTCCAGCGTCACCCGGTTCTCGCCGTGGTACTCAAACGTCACCACCCCCACGTTCGTCTCCAGCTTGTGGACCCCGACTCCGATCCGCCCCATGTGAGCCAGCGTCACCGCCAGACCGATGGTCCCATGCCCGCACATATGCAGCATGCCGACGTTGTTGAAGAAGATCACCCCCGCTGCACAACTCGGGTCGACCGGCTCGCACAGCAAGGCCCCGACGATCACATCCGACCCGCGCGGCTCGTTGACGATGGCTGAGCGGTAGGCATCGAAGCGAGTCCGGAAAATCTCCCGCCGCTCGGCCATCGAGCCCGTTCCGAGGTCCGGGCCGCCCGAGATCACCGTGCGCGTGGGCTCGCCGCCGGTATGGGAGTCAATGATCTGAATGCGTCGCATGGGGTTCTCGCCGTAGCAGCAGTCGTCAGACTTCTGCCGTCTGTCGAATCCGGGATGGTGTACAGCAGAATTCTGACGATTTCCGCTAGGCTTGCCCACTCGGAGCCGTCCCGCGACACTCCCTGCACCATGTTGTACCGCTCCTTGATCCGTCCGCTGCTGTTCCGGCTCGATCCCGAAACGGCTCACCACTTCACGTTCGCGATGCTGCGGACGGCCTGCCGGGTTCCCGGGGTACTGCCCCTGCTGCGGCTGGCGGGTGGTGGGCAACCACCGGGCTTGGAGCGAACCGTCTTCGGGCTGAAGTTCCCCAACCCGGTCGGTCTGGCAGCTGGACTCGACAAGGACGCGTTGGTCAACGAAGGGTGGGAGGCGTTCGGCTTCGGGTTTGTCGAGATCGGCACAGTGACCCCTCGCCCTCAGCCCGGCAACGACCGCCCGAGGCTGTTCCGGCTCCCCCCCGATCGGGCGATCATCAACCGCATGGGGTTCAACAGCTCGGGCGTCGATGTGGTCGTGGAGCGGCTCAAGCGAGTGCCCACCCAGCGGCGAATCATCCTCGGGGCGAACATCGGCAAGAACAAGATCACACCGAACGAGGACGCCGAGAGCGACTACCTGACCTGCCTGACGAAGCTTTTTCCGTACGTCGATTACTTCGTGGTCAACGTCAGTTCGCCGAACACGCCGGGCCTCCGCGAACTCCAAGACCGCGAGCCGCTCACGAAGCTCCTCACCAAGTTGCAGGATTACAACCAGAGCCAGCCTGCTCCCAAACCACTGCTGCTGAAGATCGCCCCCGACTTGGCCGACCCGCAACTCGACGACATCATCGCGATCGCTGCGGAGACCCAGTTGGCCGGGGTCGTGGCGACGAACACGACCATCTCCCGCGCCGGGCTGACGACTGACGAAGAGCGGGTGAAGCAGATCGGTATGGGCGGTCTGAGTGGAGCCCCGCTGACGAAACGCTCCACCGAAGTGGTCCGCTACCTGCATACACAAAGCGAAGGCCGCCTCCCGATCATCGCCGTCGGCGGAATCATGACTCCCGACGATGCCGTCGAGAAGATCAACGCGGGGGCCAGCCTCATTCAGCTCTACACCGGGTTTGTCTACGAGGGGCCAGCGCTCGTGCGGGGGATCAATCGCCGACTGAGTGAGAGAGAGACTTTGCGCGGGCCAGATTGAGACCTAGGACGGACATCCTTGTCCCTCGCTCCCCGAAGCTTTCCACACGGACGGACGAGGACGTCCGTCCGACGGCGGACGAGAATTCCGCGACATGCCTCAAGAGGGTGTGCCTCACAAAAGTAGGCCACTCTCAGAAATTCACGACAGCCGAGTGGGCCTCAAAAGTCGTCCGAGATTCACCACAGTTCCCGGTCCCCTCGAACGAGAAACCTCCATCCAGCTCTCCGGAAGTGTGAAACGCAGAGGGCGCGGAGGACGCAGAGA
>JANPCU010000119.1:0-4506 GCA_031431195.1 Planctomycetota bacterium
GTGGGTCATTTTTTTACGGTGCGTTTTTGTTTTCGAATTTTTCCCCCAATTTGCTCGCCATTTTTGGGAAAAAATGCCGACAGTCTATTTCGGGCACGTAGGAAACGTGTCCCACGAAGAAGTCCCCTCATGAACCCCGAACCTCCACCCACCTCAACGCCCGTGAACCCCTTCTGGAAGGCGGTCATCGTGACCAGCTTCCTCTTCGTCGCGACGACACTCGCGATCGTGATGACACAGTTCGGGGATCGGCAATCGCCCGCGAACATCTTCCTCCGCCAGCATGGGGCGCTGCTCGCCGCCGTCGAGGTCGGAGCTGTCCTGATCAGTGGTGTGCTGGCGATGGCGATCGACCAGCGGCAGACACGCCTACTTTCACAAACCCCGCCCCACCCTGCCCCAGGAGAGTCGACCGATGTGGGTTAAAATCTGTGGATGGAATGATCCCGCCATCCTGCGCGAATCGCTCGCTCTGGGAGTCCCGGATGCGATCGGCCTGAACTTCTATAAGAAGTCGCCGCGCGTGGTGAACTGGCTCAAGGCCCGCGAGATGCGGCGGATGCTGCCCGCGGGCGTGGAGACCATCGGCGTCTTCGTGAATCACACGCCCGCCGAGATTCGCAAGATCGTCATCGATGTCGGCCTAGATCACATCCAGCTGCACGGGGACGAGTCGCCCGCAATTGCCTGGCTGCTGCGGGATCTGTCGCTCATCCGGGTCTACCGGCTGAAGACCCCGTCGCTCGATCCGATTAAGCAGGATCTGGCCGCCCTGGCCCATCGCCGAATCCGTCCCTGGGCGTGCCTGGTCGATGCCTTCCACGACACCGATTATGGCGGGACAGGACAGGTCGCCCCGTGGACCGCTTTGTCCGAGTGGAAGGCCGAGTATCCCCGTCTGATCCTGGCGGGTGGACTGACCCCCGAGAACGTCGCCGAAGCCTGCCGCATCGTCAAACCGTTCGGCGTCGATGCGGCGAGTGGCGTCGAGTCCGAACGCGGGCGTAAGTCCCCGCAACTCGTGCAGCGATTTATTGAGGCCGCCCGCACCCCGTAGGCGATGTCCCTCTACGACTCACATTCCTCGCCGACTATTCGCCGCTTCTCTCCCTCCTTGGAGTCCTCAATGCCTGCTCGCCAGTTGACTTCACTCTGTCTCGGGGGCCTGCTGTTGCTCACTGCGGGATGTGGGGAGTCAAAGCCGCCCGAGCCAACCACCACTCCGATTGCTGCGGCCCCGGCCAGCGAGTCCGTCTCCGAGATCGATCGCCCGTTGACCGCCTCGGAACTCCGGGAGCAGCTCGGGGCCAATGCGAATGCTCGATTCGAAAAGGTCGGCGGCAAGTTCATCGGGGCCGACCTCGCCGAGTCGGGAGTCTCTGACATCTCGGCACTGCGTGGACTCCCGCTCAAGAGCCTCAGCCTGCTGGCGAACCCGATCACGGATTTGACGGCTGTCCAGGGGATGCCGCTGGAGGCACTTCAAATGCGGCAGACCCGGATCGCCGATATCTCCCCGCTGAAAGGGATGATGCTCAAGGAACTCGACATCAGCGAAACGCTGGTCGCCGACCTGGCCCCGCTGACCGGAATGCAGCTCAAGCAACTCGACCTGTCGCAGACGAAAGTGACCAGTCTCGCCGCCCTCGAAGGGATGCCCCTGGAGCAGCTGTGGTTCGTGAAAGCTCCGGTGGAGAGTCTGGCCCCGCTGACGGGAATGTCGCTGACCACGCTCTGGTGCCGCGAGTCGAAGGTGAGCGATCTGTCCCCTCTGATCGGGATGCCGCTGCGGGAGCTGAATCTATGCCAGACCGGAGTGACCGATCTGACCCCGCTCCAGGGGATGGGGCTGCAGACGCTGTGGCTGCGCGACACCCGGATCAGTGATCTGACTCCGCTGATCGGGATCGATCTGGCGAGCATCGATCTGCAAGAGACCGATGTCGTCGACCTGCAAGTGGTCTCCCAGTTCCGCAATCTGAAGCGGCTCAATATCGCGGGGACGGGGATCACCGACCTGCGCCCGCTGAAAGGGTTGCTGCTGGAGCGGCTGATTTTCACGCCCTCGCGAATCACCGAGGGGCTGGATATCGTGCGGGAGATTCCGACCTTGCGCGAGCTCGATATCGAGTTCGAAGGCATCAACCCCGCCCGCACCCCCGCCACTTTCTGGCCCGCGTACGATGCCGGAGAGTTTGTGGAGCAGAAGTAGGGTGGGACCAGCCGCTTTGGGCGCAGGCCCACCAATTTGGACTCCACCCGGGAGCCAGTACCGAAAATTGGTACACTCAAAACAGGAGTCTGAGAAATGGAAGAGACCTTGCCGGTTCGAGGATCGAGATTCAAGCGTGTCGCAGCCGTGATCGCGATGCTTTCTCTGGGCGTGGTTGTCGGCTGGATCATGAAGCCAGCCCCCTCCATGTTCCCCGGTGTTTTCATGCCGATCCTGGAGGCGTCTGCACCGGTCGCAATTACGATCGATTTTCGCCCAGTCGTGACGACCGAAGAGCATGTCGTGACTCGAATGTCGGGGGCAATTCACTACACGTTCACCAATTTGACCGAATCGCCGATCAATGTGGCATTTCCTCCGACTCGTGTGTTCGGGTTCTACTCAAACGTCTACACACCATCTGAACTGATACCAGATTTCGCAATGGACGAGCGGATCGTCACCATTCCCGGCGGCGAGTCCATACATTTTGAGGACGAACATGGGAAGCAGTTTATTGGTGATCCACGCGTATTTCTTCGTGGCGGTCCCGGTTGGATGGGCTTCGTGTTCAACCAACCAGACAAGAGGGCGACCGATGTCCCCTTCTGCACTGGAACCGTTTTTTCGACCTACACGGTTCATCCCATACAAGAGCAGGAGTAGAGTGCAGCGGAGCTTCGGGCAGGGACTGCTATCGACCTCGCAGAACGGCTTCAGGCTCAATCTGGCACCCCTGAAATGCGATACTCCTCGCTGATGCCGACAGCCTGTCCAGAGTGTTCCAGTCCCTCTCAGCCGCACACCGTTTTGATCCACAGCCGCAGAACCATGAGCGGTACACAGATCGCACAGATTTTCACAGATTAGAAACCAGCTGCGCCGGCGAGATCACGTGATCGGTCGCGTTCCGCCCCTCTGACATCTGTGGTGATCTGCGAAATCTGTGTACAAAATCAACAGCCTCGAACAAGTCGGGATGAGGTGAGTGAGCCACGGGCCACATGCAGTGAGCCTTGGGGCTTGGCATTCGAAGGCAGACTGTCGGCTTTATCGCGGAGTTTCTGGATATCATGCCGTTGACGCTCGCCTTGCGCCTCTACATCGACGACATCCACTCTCAATGGATCGCTTCGAGCAGCCTCTGAGCCGACTGCCGGACTTGCACGTCCGGATGATTTCGCAGCTGCTCTAACTCCGGGATCGCGGGAGATGCCTTCGGACCGAGTTTTGTCAGGAACCGGATCGCGCGCAGGCGGACCTGGCGGTCGGGAGCGGTCAGTTCCTTCGCAGCTGCGGGGGCCGTTATCTGCGGCGCGGAAGACCGGCGCTGCGTGGCCTCGATGGCGGCGATGCGAACGAGGGGCGAGGTGTCTCCGCGAGCGAGTGTGAGAGCCTCGTCCGCTGCCGAGTCGTTCAAGGGTACGTATCCCAAGCCGGTGGCTGCACGTTCGCGGGTCTCCGCCTCGGGGTGATTGAGAATTCGGGTGAGCCACTCCGTCCCCCTGATCTGGCCCAGAGCGACAGCGGCGACATCGCGGACATCCGGCGACTGGTCGGCAATGATCATGGTGGCCAGTCGAGATGCCGCGTCGATCGCGCGCGGGCCAATCGCACCCAGTGTGACAGCGACCGCCCGGCGGATACGATCCTCGCGGTCTTCGCTATAGCGGAGCAGTGTGGGGACACCGCTTTCGGCGTCGCCTCGAAACAGTTCCAGGCTCTCAATGCAGGCCGCCACTCGGTCGAGCTCCTCACCCGACCGAAACTGACCGGGCTCGATACGTGGCGGGTACGACTGCAACTGATTGACGACCGTCGCCAGCGCCAGTGGATGGGCGTTCCCGATACGGCACAGCGCCTCGATCGACATCAGCCGGACGGCGGCAGCGGCAGAAGGGTCACTCACGATTCGGGCCAGCGTCGGCGTGGCGGGGGCGGCGACCTTGCCGAACAGGGCGAGCGACTTGATCGCCCACAGCGGCGGAGAGGTCTCGCCGTCGCCAATCGGGGCGGTCGCATACCGTTCCAGTAGCGGGACAGCTTTCGCCGCGGGTAATCCGATCCGTCCGAGTGTCAGTGCGGCCTGCCGACGCGAGAACCACGGGGCGGCTTCGTCCTCGACGATCTGCATCAGCCCGGGAACCGCAGCAGCGGCATCGGGGGACTGGAGGTCGAGAGACTTGATGACCTCGCGCCACTCATCGAGCGAGCGGCCTTCGTAGAGTTTTTCCGGACGCGGGGGATCAGCGACGTGTTCACTCAAAAGCCCGCCGGTTGCAACCGGCGGGCTT
>JANPCU010000120.1:0-6077 GCA_031431195.1 Planctomycetota bacterium
TCCTGAGACGCGTGTCATACATGGTGGGCCTGCGCCCAAAGCGGCTGGTCCCACCCTACCGCTGACCGCTCACCCTAACACGGCATCCGGTGGAAATGCACATGCAGCCACTTCCCATCGATCTTCTGCCACACGCGGGTCTCCATCCCCGTGACCGAGACCGGCGTGCCTTGCCCATCGATCTTCTGGACCACGCGCACGTACGTCACGACCGCCGACGTGTCACTCAGCACCCGCACATGCGGCGAGGCCATCGTCGACTGCTTCGGCGTCGGCGTCCCGATCGCCGGCAGATCGAAGTAGAACTTATGAAACGGCAACCCCGCCACCAAGTGCCCCAGCGCCTCCGGCTCGAAGCAGGTGATCGACTCCTCACACAGCTTCACATACTCGCCCCAGTTCCCGGCATCGATACACGCGAGCAACTTGCGGCTGACAGCCAGAACTTCTTCCACGACGGTCGTCGACATCTCGAATTCTCCCAGAGGCACTGCATTGTTGACACAACATGGATTGTCCTCGGGAACCGGAAGCGGTCAACCGTGCGGGAACTCCTCGTGGCATACTTCTGCTGCGAACTCCCCCGGTTTCGCCGCGACGCGAAGTCTTTGAAGCGGAGCGGTGGCCTCGCCTGTGCGTGCTCCCTCAGCCCACATTCGGTCGAACATTACTCCGACGGAGCGTCCAACTCCTGGGTGGCGGGATACTCTGTCCCATTCACATTCAGCAACACCTCGGGCCGTTGCTCGCGGAACTTGGCGATCCCGGCGGCGGTGACCTGCACATCTTGTAAAAGCAGTTTTCGCAGGGCACTGAGCTTCACCAGCGGGGGCCAGTACGAATCGTCGACGCTCGGCTGATCGCCTAGATCAAGATATTCCAGCTTGGCGAATTGGCTCAATGCCTTTAAACCGGATGCCGTGAACTGATGGTAATCGAACGTCAGGGAGGTGAGGTGAGCGACAGGTTTCATCCGCACCAGATCTTCATCCGTCGCCGCCACCACATTCAGGGCGGTCACGTTCGGCAACAGCTGAAGATGTCCGAGTCCGACTTCGGTCAAGTGATGCGATTTCAGTCCGGCGACGGCGGTCAGCTTCGGGAAATTCGCGAGATGCCCTAACCCTTGGTCTGTCACAGTCGCCCCCAGGTGCAGAAAATCGAGCTGGCTCAGAGTCTTGAGCTGGGCCAGCCCCTTGTCACCCACACGCGACTCTCCCAAATGGAGTTTTTTCAGACTGGTCAACTGGGAGACGGCTCCCATACCTGCATCGCCAATCGGTGTGAACACAAGGTCGAGCTCTGTCAGATTCGTGAGGCCCGTTAATGCCGATAAATGGGCGTCGGTGATCTGCGAATGTTGCAGCTGCAGGCCCTGGAGCGACTTCACTTTCGCCACTTCTACGAGGCATGAGCCATCCGTGAGCGGCGCTTCAAACCCCAGCCAGATCATGCCGCGCAGCCGACCGATTTGCTGGAAGTCATTCGGCCCGAAGGTGGACTGCGGAGTGATTGCGATCGCATGGATGTGGCATGGCCCGCTCGGGAGCTGAGACACATCGGTGATGTCAATGACTTGACCAGCGGACTCGACGTTGAAGCGAGTCTTCGCCCCAACCGCCCATTCGGCGACCTGACGTTCGGCGGCGTAGTCGATGGCGTCGCTGGCCATGGGGCTGGCGGGGTAGACGGTCCCATTCACATAGAGCCACACCTCGGGGCGTTGCTCGCGGAATTTAGCGATTCCATCGGCGGTGACCTGCACCTCTTGCAAGTAGAGTTTTCTGAGGGAGGTGAGCTTCACCAGTGGGGGCCAGTACGAATCATCGAAGTTCGAGTGATCTCCTAGATTGAGGTGGTCCAGCTTGGGGAATTCGCTCAATGCCGCCAGGCCGGATCCGGAGAACTGATGGAGATTGAAGTCCAAGGCGGTGAGATGCGAGAGAGGTTTCAACCGGACCAGATCGTCATCCGTCGCCGCCACTACATTCAGGTGGGTCACGTTCGGCAACTGCTGGAGATGCCCGATACCGACTTCGGTCAAGTGATGTGATTTCAAGCCGGCGACCTCAGTCAGCTTGGGCAAATTCGCTAGCTGCCCCAAGCCTTGGTCGGTCACGGTCGCTCCCACACTTAAGATTTCCACTTGATCGAGCGTCTTCAACTGGGCAAGTCCGTCATCTCCCACACGCGACTCTCCCAGCCCAAGATATTTGAGGTGGGTTAACTGGGAGACAGCTGCCATGCCCGCGTTCCCGACTGCCGTGAAAGTCAATTCGAGGTGTGCCAGATTCTTCATGCCCGCCAACTGGGGCATGCCGGCGTCAGTGATCCCACTCCTCAGCAAGTCGAGATATTCCAGCGTGGTCAGCTGGCTCAGGCTCTCAGGGGCTGCTTCGATACCAGTCGTATCACGGAGGCTCAACACTTTCAGGCTCCTCAGCTTCCCAATCATCTGCAAGTCACTCGGCTTCAGGGCCGTCCCTGCAGGAATCACCAGTGAATGAACATGGAACGGCCCGCTAGGGAGTTGAGCCACCTCGGTGATGTTGATGGGTTGTCCCGCTGACTCAATCGCCAGCTGAGCCTTCAACTCAATCGCCCACTCGGCGACCTGGCGTTCTGCGGCGTAGTCGATGAGGTCGCTGGCGGGAGCAGGCGGTGTGGTCGACACCGGCTGGGGCAGCGCTGGGCCGGTGAGCTTCAACGCCTGCCGCACGGCATCGACGGAGAGCGACACGCGGAAACCGATGTCGTCGTGAATGCTTGCCGGATCGTGGGCGTCGCGCAGCGTGGTCCGGCAAGACGATGGGTCGGAACGCCAACCTCCAGTCCGAAGCGCGCGCCGGAAACCAGAAACTGGGCCGCTTGGGTTCATTGCAGGCTGATCTTCGAATTCGCGGTAGTAATTCGACTCCCACCAATCCTGTACCCACTCGTGAACATTGCCGTGAATGTCATGAAGCCCAAATGCATTGTCTGTCAGCCCGCCGACGGCATGGGTCCGACCGCCTGAGTTCGCTTTGAACCAGCTGGCCTGCGCGAGATCCCGGGCCTGGTCGCCAGTGCTGAACCTGGTCGTTGTTCCCGCTCGGCCAGCGAACTCCCATTCCGCCTCCGTGGGCAAACGGTAGCCATTCCCGGTCTGCGACAAAAAGGCCTGACCGGATCGAACATAGCACGCCTTGAGCTTCTCTTGCTCGCTGAGTTTGGCGCAGAACTCGACCGTATCGTTCCAGCACACGTTTTCAACCGGATGACGGCCCGTATCTAATCCTGCAACAGCGTCTCTCCCGTCACCCGTCGCAGCAAATTTCGACGGATTCTTCTGCATGATCTTTTCGTATTCGGCCTGAGTCACTTCATGGACACCCAGGTAGATCGGTTGCGTCAGGACCACTTTGTGCTGTGGGGCTTCGCTGTTGATTTTCTCCAGCCCCTCTGCATCAAACGCTTCCTTAAGCACCGCTTCGATCTCGGCAGCAGTACTGCCCATCATGAACTCACCCGGCGGGATGAGGCGGAACTGCATGCCGAGGGAGTTGGTGTACTCGACCGGCACGCCCAGGGACTGGGCCCATGCCTCCTGGTGGTGCTGGGCCTGTTCGGCATCAAACGGCGCATTCGCCGGCGGCGGGGCCTCGGCGGGCCAGCCATGCCAACCCACGGTCGGTTCGATCACGCCGCCGTCCCATTTGATCTTGCACTTCGGCAACGTTGCCGAGAGCTTCTTCACACCAGCTTCGGTGACCTTGGTGTGCTTGACCGTCACGACAGCGAGCTTCGGGCAGTCGGCGAGACTCTCTAAACTCGCATCGCCTACCTGCGTCGCGTCCAGATCAACGATGGAGAGGTACTGGCACTCCTTGAAGTGAACCAAACCCGTATCGGTCAGCGGTGTTTGGCTCAGACCGAGAATTTTGATGTTCTTGCAGTTTTCGAAGAGTGCGGCCAGCCCCGCAGCGCTGACCCGCGTCCCATGCAACTCAAGGATGGTGAGTTCCTGGCACTCCTTAAATTGTGCTAGCCCCGCGTCGCTGACTTGCGTGCCGCTCAGATTCAAGTGCGTCAGAACCTTGCAATCTTTGAAGTGGGCCAGGCCAGCGTCACTCAGTTTCGTGCCTTGCAAGGTCAGGCCGACCAGGGCATTGCAATCTTTGAAGTGAGCCAGCCCAGCGTCGCTGACCTGAGTGCCGCTCACATCAAGGACCGTGAGATTGTGGCAATCCTGAAAGTTGGCCAACCCCGCATCGCTCAACTGCGTTCCATGCAGACCAAGGATCGAGAGGTTGTGGCAATCCTGGAATGTCGCCAGTCCCGCATCGCTCAGCTGCGTCCCATGCAGCTCAAGAATTATGAGGTTCTTGCAGTCCTGGAAGTGAGCCAGCCCCGCATCGGTCACCGGTGTATAGTTCAGATTCAGCTCCGTGAGGTTTCGGCAGTTCTGGAATGTCGCCAGTCCGACATCGCTGACCTTCTGATTTCCCGTCAACCGCACGAGCATGAGTTCGAACGCCCCGCGTGGTAGATCTTCGACGGTCGTAGTCTGCCGCTGGTGATTGTTCTCTTTAATTTGCACGTAACCGCCGATCGACAGCACGTACTCGGCGGCGCGGCGGTCGGGACTCACGGTCGGCTCGATCACGCCGCCGTCCCATTCGATCTTGCACCCCGGCAACGCGGCCGAGAGCTTCTTCACGCCCGCTTCGGTGACCTTCGTCTTTTTGACATTTAAGGAAGTGAGCTTCAAGCAGTCCACGAGATTGGCGAGTCCCGCATCGCTGACCGAGGTGTCGGCCAGTTCCAGCACCCACAGGCGCTTTCCAGTCTTCACGTGAGCCAAGCCCGCATCGCTGACATGGGTCTTGTTCAGTGACAGGGTGGTGAGGTTGGGACAATTCTGGAAGAGGGCTGATAGGCCATCGTTGCTCACCTGAGTCCCATTCAGATCGATGCCCGACAAGTTCGGGCACTTATTGAAATGCGCCAATCCCGCATCGCTCACTCGCGATTGGCTGAGACCCAGGTTCGTGAGATTCGGGCAATTCTGGAAGTGGGTCAGCCCCGCATCGGTGACCTGGGTGCTGTTCAGATCCAGATGCGTCAGTTTCTTGCAATTGTGAAAGCGGGAGAGTTCCGCATCGGTCACCTGGGTTCCGGCCAGTTGCAGGATCATGAATTCCTGAATGTCCTTGAAATGAGCCAGTCCCACATCGCTCACGTTCGTGTAGTTCAGATTCAGAACCGTGAGGTTTTTGCAGTCTTGAAAATGAGTCAGCAGCGAGTCGTTCACCTGCCGGTTGGAGTTCAATTCCACCCCCGTCAGCGGGAACAGCCCAGGCGGCATTTCGGCGGCGGAACTGAACCGGCGTTCCTTCCCGTCCTCCAGGATCCTGATGGTGCCGTCGATCGACAGCACCCATTCGGCGGCGCGCCGGTCGGGGTCGGTGGAGTCGGTCGACTCAGTCACCCGGGGGGCTGACGCCGCCCCGCTCGCTGGGTCTCCCGATTCAACGGCCACTCGAGGCTTCTCCAGAGCGGCATAGCCTTGCCAAAGTCCCAAGCTGACAGCAATCAACGCCGCTAGCCCCCAGAAGCCGAGTATTATCCCAGGACGATCCCACTTGCTCATTTGGGGATTGCGAACTTTCTCAATCCGCCAATTCACGTAGTAGGCCAAGCAGCCCACCAAGCCGATCAGCATCGAAGTCGAAAACAGGTTCAACATAGTCTGGAACGGTTTCAATGGCTCGGGATAGACAAGGAACCGAAACCAGGGACTTGGGACGCCCAGGCGATACTCGAAGGTGGCGTGCCCCTCGGCATCGTGACCACTAGACGCCCCCATACTGAGCAAACAAATCATGCAACCCAGATGCACGAGGATCAGGAGTGTCTGAATGCTGAGGGCGATCCACCGATCAATCTCCGACCACCACTCATGCCACGCCTGGCCCAGGATACCGCGTGCGGCGGGTGCCGAGGCGAGCGGGCGGGGGGTGGCGGGGGGGTGGTGAGGGCGCCGCGGGGGGGGACCCACCCGGGCACCCCCGGCCCGCCCCCGCGGGCCCCCCGGG
>JANPCU010000121.1:0-40503 GCA_031431195.1 Planctomycetota bacterium
CAACGCGGCTGGGACCAGTGCCCCGCTCCATCGGTCCCCGCCGGAGAGATCGAACGGTTCGTCGTCGACCAGGTTCAACAAATCGGCACCGATCCGAAGCTGATCACCGAGACCATTCGGCAAGTGCGGCTTCAATCGGAAGTAGGGATTCAGAATCTCACCGAGGAGCGCACCTCCCTCCAACAACAACTCCGAACCCATCACGCCGACCTGCAAGCCACTGCCAGCTTCATCTCAGCTCCGATCAATGTCCCCTCCTGCTCCCCTCTCCCTCCGGGAGAGGGGCCGGGGGTGAGGGCCGAGCGACCAAACAACTCCCGCAGCCGCACAATATCCCTTACTGCAACGCAGCGCGTCTCCCAACTCGCCGACCTGTAAGACCAACTCCGCACCACCGAACGCCGCCTCACCGAGATCGACAACGAACTCACCACCCTCCGAGCTAACCAAATCGACGAGTCCGAAGTCACCCAACTCCTCGCCCACTTCCACCAGACCTGGGACTCCCTCGCCCCCCGCGACCAAGCCCGCGTCCTCGAACTCCTCATCGAACGCATCGACTACCACGGCCAGGACGGCCAGATATCCCTGACGTTCCGCCCCAGTGGAATGCAGACTCTCACTCAGGAGACCGTCGTATGAACAGTGGGCTAGACATTCCTGTCTGGCTGCATGCATGCGAGTACGCATGACCGATGATGCCATGTGATTCCTTCTACCATTCCTCACCATCTCACGACCGCCGCTTTGAACACTCAGTCAGGAGGATCTTCCCCATGAACACCGCTCTCACCATCACCCGCAATTTCCACTCCACCTGCCGCCGAGACGGCCGCCAGCAACTCCGTCCCGTCCCCGCATCAGCCGCCTCATGGCCCTCGCCATCCACTGCCACGAACTCCTCCGCACCGGCCAAATCACCAACCAGTCCGAACTCGCCCGCTACGCCCAAATCACCCCCGCCCGCTTGACCCAGATCCTCACGCTCCTCAACCTCGCCCCGGACATCCAGGAACAGATCCTGTTCCTCCCCAGGACGACCAACGGGCGCGGGGAAGTTCAGGAGAAGGATGTCCGGCGGATTGCGATGGAGCTGGACTGGGTGAAACAAAGGACGATGTGGCTGAATGGCTCTGTAATCTCAAGACGGAGTGACCATTGATGGTCGACAATCCGCATCCCTATACGAATCCTCGCTGATGTCTTGATCTGGATCGTCTCTTGGCGTAACAAGAGTCCTGGACAGAACGCGATCCACTTGGCGAGGCCAGCGACTTTGGTAACACACGACATACTGTTTGGCCTCGTGGCCTGGAAGTTGGGCTTCGTCACTCGGGACGAACTGCTCGCGGTCTCGGCACTTCTCCAAAGGGAAGCTGGGCAAACACTCAGTCAATTGTTAGTCGAGAGAAAGGTACTATCACCCGAGCATCGCGACATGCTGGTGCCACTGATCGAGGCGTTTCTGGAGCGGCATGGCGGTGATCCTCAGCGGTGCATCGAATCGCTCAGCTCGGTCTCAACGATCCAGGGAGAGTTGGCGGATCTGCTTGACCCAGATCGGACTGTGATTCGTCCGGACGCCAATTCCACGATTATTCCGGCATCTGGTTCATCCGGGAGTGGCGAGGATTCCCAATCACCAGCCTCTCGGTTTCAGATTATCCGGCCGCATGCGAAAGGGGGGCTGGGGCTGGTCTCGGTGGCCAAGGATCTGGAACTGAATCGCGAAGTGGCTCTTAAGGAAATTCAGCAGAGACATCTGCATGATGCCGCCAGTCGCGAGCGATTCGTCCTCGAAGCGGAGATCACCGGCGGGTTGCAGCACCCGGGAATCGTCCCTGTCTACGGACTCGGTCGCTTCGCCGATGGCAGCCCCTTCTATGCCATGCGATTCATTCGCGGTGACAGCTTGAAAGCGGCGATTGAAGCCTATCATCAATCGGAGACGCAGAAGCCAAAGACACCCGATGAACGAAGACGAGATCTGCGAAAATTGCTCGGACGGCTGATCGATGTGTGCAATGCGATGGAGTATGCGCATAGTCGCGGAGTGCTGCATCGTGATCTCAAGCCGGGCAACATCATGCTCGGAAAGTATGGAGAAACGCTTGTCGTCGATTGGGGTCTGGCCAAGGCTCAGGGACGGAAAGACATCACATCCGATGAACCTTCCTTGGTCCCGTCGTCCGCAATGAGCAGCTCTGGACAGACGCGACCGGGGTCGGCACTGGGGACACCGGCCTACATGAGTCCGGAACAAGCAGCGGGGCGACTCGACGAACTGGGGCCAGAGACGGATGTGTATAGCCTCGGTGCCACGATGTACCACCTGCTGACCGGGAAGGCCCCGTTTGCGGGGAAGGTCGACCTGGTCATCCAGCAGGTCCAGCAAAGTCAGTACGCTCCGCCTCGAAGTGTCGTCAGCGATATCCCTCCCGCCCTGGAGGCAATCTGCCTGAAGTCGATGTCGTTGAAACCCGTCGACCGTTACCACTCCCCCCGAGAGATGGCGGAGGACCTCGAACGGTGGCTGGGCGATGAACCGGTTCGGGCTCGTAAGGAAACCTGGTCGGAGCAGCTCTCCCGACTCGAACGCAAGCATCGGACGCTGGTCCGGGCCAGTATGCTTTCATTGGTGTTGATTGCACTCCTGTCATCGATCGCGGCGTATTGGATCAGCCTGGAACGAGACCGCAATGGCCAACTCGCGATCGCGGAATCGATAGCGAAGATCGAGGCTCAGACCTCCGAGCGGTCTGCCAATGCAGCCCGCAATGAGGCCTTGGTAGCTAAAGAGTATGCATTGGCTGCCAAAGCGGACGCTGACCGTGAACGTGGTCGTGCGGATGAAAAGGCGAACGAGGCCACGCTGAAAGCCACTCAACTTCAGGTTCAACTGGCGAAGTCCTACTTTCGGCACGGCATTGAAGAATACAGTGTTGGTCGCATGACTGATGGCGGGTTTGATATCGCCGCTGCTTGGATGTTGTTGCCGAATGACCACGAGCTCCGTTCCGCTTATGAATCGGTTTACATCGATCGATCGCTCCAAGGCGGTCGAAGGGTTCCATCCCGAGGTGGTCTGTGGAGCCCTGATCGCTCGCGATTCATCATCGGAGGAGGGGCCAGTGGCTACCAGATCTTTGACCGGAGCACCATGAAGCCAATTGGAGTTCGGTTGGTTGTACATAATGATCAGTGGAACACAATAACTCCTTTTCAGTTCACACTCGACAATCAAAGATTACTCGCATTCCCTCCCGACAATACCGTCCGAGTTTGGAACGCCAACACGGGGGCTGAGATCGGGGTTTGGAAAATTCACAACTTGACAAATACACCAAAGATCTTGTCGCAGAGTTCGCCGACGATCATCAGTCCCTTGGGCGATCTTGCTGTGTCTCTCTGTTCCGATAACGCAGCCAGAATCTGGGAGATTGAAACGGGCACTCTGCGAGGTGAGGCATTGAAGCATCGCGAATTCGTGACCTGGATGCGATTCAGTTCGGATGGGAAGAGAATTGCGACAACTTCATGGAATGATCAGCAAGCCTATCTTTGGGATGCCCAGACTGGTGCCTTAATTGGCGTTCCGTTAAGCCATGACAAGGCGGTGCTCGGCATCGAATTTTGTCCGGATGGAAAGTCTTTGTTATCCAGTTCTGCGGACCGCACTATTCGGGTCTGGAGTGCCGAAACGGGCGATCCCGTCGGAGAACCCATCCGCACGGACTCCGAAGAGCATCTGATCACGTTCCATCCAGATGGAAAATCCTTTGTCGCGGGTTACGACATACCTAACGGAAAGTTCAAAGGGTTTCTGCAACTCCGGCGGTTTCCGGATGGCGTTCGACTAGGCGAGCCGATCTCCAACGACAGGTTGGGACACAGCGTCCAATTCAGTCCGGACGGAACTCTGTTGTTGAATGTGTCGCATGAAGGCACCGCTGGCCTCTGGAGCGCAAGAACGGGATTGCCGGTTGGCGAGTCGTTCAAGACGGAATCGAAACTTGAGTTCGATCCCGATGGAACTTGCCTGCTAGGGAATGGACACATCACTCAAGTCTTCCCTACCGCACCAACATTAGGCCCCGTTCCCTGCGGAGGACTTGTCCGGGAGCTGAGAATCTCATCGAATGGAGAGCAAGTGCTAGCTGCTGTCGGGCATTCAATCCGAGTGTGGAATGCCCAGACGTTGGAAGTTGTGGGTGAACTGATTCGGGAAGATCGAGTCATCACCAGTTTCGCAGTCAGTCAAGACGGACAGACCTTCGTCACTGGAACCGAGAGCCTGACTGACCAGGATTTCACAGCCTATGCACGAATTCGAAATGCAGCGTCGGGGGAACTGATCGGTCAGCCATTACGACATCCCCACAAAGTGGCGGATGTGGCATTCCACCCCGACGGAACATTGGTGGCGACGGCGTGCTTTGATGGCGGCCTCAGACTATGGAGTACCAAGACGGGCGAATTGGTCAGTGAAGCGTTTGCCAATAGTGTGATGGGACAGGGTAAGTTCCAAAAGGGGGCTGCCGCAGCCGTGGCATTTAGCCCTGACGGTCGCCAACTTGCATTCGGCAGCTCTGAGTATGGGAACTTGTGGAGTGTCTCTCCACTGAAAATCACTCACCAGTTTTCGACATTGGGACACTCCGCATTATCCCCGGATGCCATCGACTTCAGCCCCGACGGAACACGTTTGGTCACAGTCTACAGTGACCGCACCGGACAGATCAGGGATGCGAGAACTGGAGAGCCGATGGGCGAAGTCCTGCGACACCAAGTCACGGCGGGGATGCGCGATGCCGTATTCAGCCCAGATGGAACTGTGATTGCCACCGTGGCGGATGGAATGGAGATCAAGTTCTGGGACGCCTGGACTGGAGTCCCTGTTCAGGAAATCCTCGCTTGCCCGCAAGTGTCTCAAATCGCCTTCACCCCCGATGGCAAGAAGCTCATTTCGGGTGGATGGGATGGAAATCTCCGCTTGTGGGATGTGACGCCGGTTCCCATACCGAAAGACATGTCGGACACGCTCACCCTGATGAACTACCAACCAAATCAGGGGAGGCTGACTGGCCTGCCGAACCCCTCCTTCCGATATTCATATGAGGAACGAAAGGCGATTCGCGAAGATTGGGAGGCACTCCTTCGAGAACGCCAGTCGACACGCTGCCGTCAACAGCAACTTACAGCTGCCCAAGAGGCTTTCGACCGCGAGGATTGGTTTGCTGCTGAGTTCCACCTGCGCCACCTACTCAAAGCCCAACCGGAACAGTTAGACCTCCAGAGACGCTTTCTGTACGCCCGTCGCCGACTGACCGAGCCGTTTACTCCTGTATTTTCAGGCCTGAACTCCGACGAGTACCAGTGGGATCTGAACATCGGCACTAAGCGTGGTCTGCGTCCGTCCAAGCTGGTGGTGACCGAAAAAGAGGGCGTCGCAATTTACAGCGGGGAATTCATTCCGACTGAAGGCCGACCGTGGTACGCACGTCATGGAATCACGAAAGATGTGTTTGACGCGACCAACGCCACCCACATCGCCAATGGGCTGATTCTCGACTGCCACACTTCAGCCATTCTCAACGGCCAGGAGATTCATGCGGCAGTCTGGGCTGGCAAGTAAACCAACCAGGGGGCAGAGTAACGTCGCCTCCGGCACCACTTGCTGAGAGGCGGATGGGTTGATGACAGAGAGAAGCCGCCGTCACTTCAGGCTTCGTCTCTCATCGTTGATGCTTCTTGCCAGAGGCTCTTTGATCGGAATTGCCTGAAGACTCCCAAGCTGTTGAGCCTGGTGTCCATGAGCAACGTCCTCACCACGCCCCGGACAGCGTTTCTGACCCGTCGATGGTGGCGATCGAAAAGTAGACGAGAGAATCCACGTTCTCGCTGATGAACACCACGCTTCCATCGGCCCGTCCGAAGTGGGCACCGCCGGTGTGCTTGCTGTTGTACCCATGGTTGAGCGCGCTGTTGAAACAGGTTACGGTCGGTGACTTGCAGATGTTGAGCGGAAACGCAGACACACCGACGGTGGGGGTACAATTGCAAAGTCGTGTCAGAACTCGCCGACGATTTCACCGCCAGCGCGGCTGCCGAGCGCCCGCCAGACGAGGATGTCGATGTTCTCGCTGATGGACCGAACCGAACCATCGAGCAAGAGTGAATGCACCATGCCGGTGTGGTGGCTGCGAGAGGTGATCGCCGCGTAGACCAGAGCGGTCGCCACGGTCCCGCCGGATGATGTCGGTTCGTTTTCTCGGGCACTCAAGAAATCGGAATTCACTGAGTTGGGGGTGAACGCCGTTGTGAAACCAGTCTCCTTGACCCCGGAATTACTCCAATGATGGTGCATAAGGTGTGGAAGTATTAGAAAAGACTGAATGTCGGATTGTGACTGAGGAGCGGGATAGTTCAGGGTGGAGGGAGAGCCGTCACCAAAGAATCCCTCCGAACGAGCTCGAATCTCAGAGGCCGCGAGAGTCGATGATGTTCCATCACTGATCGCGGCCAACGTCAAGGCTGCGTTGGGGTGAAACACGCCGCTTCCATAGCGACCGGTATTGGGGTCCCACACGAACCATTCCCCTCGGTTGACTCCATATGATGGGGGGAACGCCAATTCGCCACCTCCCCCAATCGTCTTTGTAGTGTTGGGCTCACTCGGACAAGAGTAGGAAGGTACGATTTCACCGGTCCAAGGGTGATTGAGGGTATTGGAAACTTGCATGTTGAACTTGTCATAGAGAGCCTGTTGCTCGATATAAGGCAGCAGACGGACGAAGATCCCGGCCCGGGCCGCCCACTCGTTCACCGGGCTAACGTATGTGGTGATCGGAAGCCGGTTGAACGCATCATGGTAGTTGTGCAGCGCCAGACCGATCTGCTTCATGTTGTTCTTGCACTGCACCCGACGGGCGGCTTCACGGGCTTGTTGTACTGCTGGTAACAGCAAGGCGATCAAGACCGCGATGATGGCGATCACGACGAGCAGTTCGATGAGGGTGAAGCCTCGCTTTGATCGAGTTCCACAAAGACGAAACAGGGGGGAAAGACGGCAACGGTTCATGCGCATGGAAGAGGCCCTTGGAAAGGTAGAGCTGACAGAAGTGGGACAGGGATCAAAACTCGCCGACGACTTCACCGCCAGCGCGGCTGCCGAGGGCGCGCCAGACGAAGACATCGATGTTCTCGCTGATCGACCGGACGGAACCGTCGAGAAGCAGGACATGGACCATGCCGGTGTGGTAGCTACGAGATGTCATTGAAGCGAAGGTCGGAGGACCGAAAAAGAATTCTCGAATGTTGACATAGTCGGTTGCGACACTATTCGGTGAAAATGTCGTCGTGAACCCAGTGTCATCCACGTACCCGTTGATCCAGTGTTCATGTGATAGTCTTCCTCTGGTGACCGAACTTAAAGCCAGTAACTCGGTATATGTGTTTGGGCGAGGGAGATTTGGTCCTCCAGCGACTGTTTCTCCGTAAAGCGGGGCGCGTTTGACTTCCGCCATCGCAAGTGTCGATGATGTTCCGTCGCTAATAGATGAGAATGACAAAGCTGTATTGGGATAAAAGACTCCAGAACCATACGTTCCGGTGTTAGGATCCCAGATGAACCAGTCGCCCTGATTCCATCCGTAAGAAAGAGCCCCGCCGTAAGAGCTTGGTTCATTCGGGCACACGATCAACGGTATCCGCTTATTGTAATTGGCGTTCTGCAGCACTGGCTTGTTGATATCGATGCTCGCCTGCAAGGCGCTTTGTTCAAGATATGGGAGCAACCGCCAATACTCTCCGTATTGGAATACGTTCTGTGGACTGGAACAACTCGCCGGTGGCAACTTGTTGAATGAATCATGGTAATTGTGAACAGCAAGACCGATCTGCTTCATATTGTTCTTGCATTGCATACGCCGCGCGGCCTCACGCGCTTGCTGCACAGCTGGCAGAATCAAGGCGATGAGGACTGCGATGATCGCGATCACAACGAGGAGTTCGATCAGGGTGAAGCCTCGCCATGATGAATGGCTGGTGACTCTGCGTTCGTGTTCTTGGGAAATCAGCATCGGAGGCCCCTTCGGTTCCAGGTGGGTGACGGTGAAGTGGTTCGGTGAATTCATCGCAGTGACTGATGTTTATGGCGGCGATGGCGGCAGCGGCTGGCCAGATGCGTAGTGCAAGCGATCGATCATGATCCAAATGTCGGGCCGTAGCTTGCGCAGCTTCAGAAACCCCGCGTACGTCCATCGCGGGGGATGCGACGAATCGTTCGTGTCTCCAACTGTGATCCCTTTCAGGTTGGCATGCTGGGCGAGTTTTACCAGATCCTCATCACGCGGCGAAACCGCTCCCCCGCTCAAGTAGAGCATCTGGAGACTCGCGGGCCATTGGATGTCACTGAGAAACGACGGGGACATCTGAGCTGCGGTTTCATTGCCATTGGAACGGAGTTGGAGCGTAAACACGGAATTCAGCCTCGGAAGTCTGGCGATGATGGTGTTATCGATCGGATAGTCGATCGTCAGGGTGCCCAGCGTAGGAATCGAGTTCACGATGTCCACGGCTTCGTCGGTGAACTGGTTACCATTAATGATGAGATTCGTCAGCCGATGAAAACGACTGACTCCCCGGATGGTTTGCTGACCATTGGGTGATTTTGTCATGTCCAACCAGGTGATCTCCGGACAGGCTTCCGCCAATCGAATCAGTCCGGCATCCGTAATCGCTGTGGTCGAGACACCGATTTCTCGGAGCGTGTCCAGCGGCTTCAGTGCGGCAATGCCCGCATCGGTAAAGGCCACACCTTGAGCATAGAAGCTTTTCACATCGTAAAACCTTCCAATGCTGACGAGCGAATTGTCAGTGAGTAACGGACAGTAGAGGACTTGAAGTTCACGAACGCCAATCCCCCGGAGGTTGAAAACACCTTCGTCGGTCAGTTCCGCAAGATGCATGATGTGGAGAGCATTGAGTTTCCGACAGGCGACCAGTTTCGACAGATCAGCATTGTTGAAGTGATGAACTTTGCTGCTGAATCCACAGGCGTCCACGAGGAAGGAGGTGTCCGGCAACTTCCCGTCAGCAAACGGCAACGTGTTGCCTTCGGTGTCTTTCAGCCCCAGCGTTCCCCCGACCGAAAGCACCCACTCAGCGGCTGCTCGCTCGGCGGCATAGTCCACGGTTGCGGCTTCCGTGGGCTCGCCCAGGTCAATCAGCGTGGCCGTGGGCCGCTGTCTGCGAAAACGTGCCAGTCCCAAGGGTGTGTATCGGGGCACAGACTGACGGCAGTTTAATTCGAGTCCGTGCAGCTGGGGCAGTTGAGAGAACGCGAACAGATCATCATCGCCAGGAGCAACTTTGCTGCCCACCAGAATCAGGTGCGACAGCGAGTGAGGCCATGTCACTTGGGAGTAGATCGACCGGGACAGAACAGTTCGGTCATCCAGAGTGTCCGATTGAATCGAGAGTTTGGTGATGCCCGTCAGTTGGCCCAGTCGGCGGACGGTCTCGTCGCTGATCGAGTGGTTCAGCGACAGCGTCGTCAGTTCGGGCAGGGAGTTGAGAGCCGGTATGGCGGCATCGGTCAATTGAGGTCCGCTGAGTCGAACCTCACGAAGTTCGCCGAACGACGCCATCGCAATCGCCGTCAGACCGGGATGAGGCGAGGAGGCGATGTCGAGCGTCGTCAATCGCGGACACGCTTCGGCCAGCTTCGCCAGACCGGCATTGGTGATGCCGGGTTCAGCGATGGTCACCTGGGACAACTTCTTGAGCGGACCCAATTGAGGTAGGCAGGCATCGGTGAGCGATCCCGCACCCAGCCGGAGTGATTCCAAGCGGCTGAGCTTCGCAATACTGATGGTCGCGTTGTCAGTAAGCGCCGGGCACTGTTCGATGGTCAACTCGCGGAGACCGATCCCTTCCAGAGTTGTGAAGGCTTCGTCGGTCAGCTGGGGAAGATTGACCAGTTCGAGTGTGGTCAAAGCCCGACAACCCCGGAGTTTGGCAAGTTCCGCGTTCGTCACCTTCGCAGCCCCGTCGATGCGAATGTCTCGCACCAAGTATTTCTGTTGTGGCAACTCGCCGGCTTCATGCGGAATCTCTTCCCCATTGCGATTGGCGATCGTGACCGTTCCCCCGAGGGAAGTCACCCACTCCGCGACCTCTTTTTCGGTGGCCCAGTTGATGACGGGTTCGGTCGACTTGTCTTGACCCGCTCCGAAGACGACTCGATCAATGATCTCCTCGTCGCGACTCGCCAGATCGGGTTGCGATCGATTGGACTCGGAGTCGCTCGGGGCCACCGGCTTGCTCTCGGAAAACAGCTCCTTCAGTTCCCGATCAATGACGGCCAAGTCGTAAACCCGCAGACTCGTCTCATCGGAACAGGCCACATAGACCGCCTGCTTGTCCGCCGTCGGGGCAATGTCCGAGACCGGGGCTTTGAGTTGCAGCTTGTACCAGAGCGAGAGCTGTCCCGCGTCGCTGACATCCCAAATGGAGAACCAGCCATCGCGCGAACCGGTGATGAGCCGATGTTCATTCAGCCACAGCATGGCCTGGACCGAGTCGGAGTGCCCCTCGGTCATTAGTGGACCGAAAGTCTCTTTCGCGGTGTCGTACAGTACCACGGTCCCGTCCGCCTTGCCGATCGCCAGTTGGCTGTTGCTCGGGTTGATGCGACAAATCCGCGTGTTCCCTTCACCGGGAACTTGGACATGATTCGTGATCTCAACGCGATCTGATCCCAGTCGAAACTTGCGGAGTTCCGAACGAATCGTGACAGCCCACCCGACATCGGTGCCATTCATCGCCATTGACGCATAGCTGGGGATTCTGCCGCCAATTGTGAATGAGGATGTCCGCCCGGAGAGACTCGGCGGCACCGTGTTCACGTTCCAGGCAAAGAGTTCGTATTCGATCGCGGCGACCAGCTCGCCACGTGCAGACCAGCCGAACCCGGCTACAGCTCCCGCATTGAAGGTCGGATTCCCAATGCCACGCTCTTCGTGCGGTACAAAGATGGCATGTCCAGCGTTTGGCTTCGTACAATCCGACAGGACTATGCCAATTCCCTTCGGTTGGTTGTAGCCAACCGTGGCTAACCATTTCCCGTCGGGAGAATACGACAATGCATCAATCGCATTCGGCGGGATGGAATTGAGTTGGCCTTGAATTCGGGAATGTAGAGCATGGGGCGTGTCACCGGTCTTCCAGATGACACAAGAATCGTCGCCATCCTTCCGCCGCTCGCCCAGAACCGCGATTTTCCCAGCATCCGGAGCGGTTTGAACGTAACGAACTCCGCTCGGATGACCGGGGGCACGGTAGGTGGCCAAAGTGGACCGAATCCGCGACAACTGACGCACGTCTTCTTTTGAGATCATCATCAACCGACTCGCATTATCGGAAAGTGCACGCCCGTCCCAATCCAAAGTCGACCCTGTTGGTACGGCGATACGCCATCGCGGTTCACCTCCCCATGCATCCCACATCCGAATTTCTTGTCCTCGTTCGGTAGCGACAGCGGTTGCAAACACTTGGCCGGATCGTGAATAGGCATAATGTGCAACTGATTCAGCATTGGATGCCACGTCGGTTCGTGATCTCGAATCCATTTCTGGATTCAGGTATGTATGGGCACGACTCATTTCAGGCCAATTCATCGCGTGTAGGGATTGGCCATCCCCCGACAAGAAGAACTGGCCACTGGGGTGAAACACACGCCAGGCTTGAGAGTCAACGGCGCGAATAACAGCCAACTCTGGTAAAGAGACAAGGCTCGTTCCCGTATCCGTGTGGACGAGAATTGACTCGTTATCCACCATACTTACCCCTTCCTTTTGCATCTCGAAATCAATGGGGCCACCGACAAGCTGAAGGGTATGGGCATCCCAACACCGTAGTTGCTTGGACCCTGTACAGCGAGTGACACACCACTTGTTATCTGGCGTGAGATACACCACAGTCCAACTACTCCCGACATTGACGACCTTTTCTGTGGGTGGTGATTTCGACAAGTCCCAGTGGTAGAGTCGCCCCCAGCGGGTGCCAGCCAATAACTCACGATCTGACCCCAGAAACTGGCAATTGACGAATTTCGATCGCAGTGAGCTGATATTCCCTTTCTGGAGCATTTCCGACAGCGGCTTGTTGTCAGCACCAGTCAATGTTTGTTTGACCACTCCCGTCGTTGCATCGAGCAACAAAATCTGCGGTTCCAGTCGCAAATAATCAAAGTTCGGTGCAATAACGCCTAAGTTATCAGAAGGTGAATACGTTGCCGTACTAACGCTGCTTTTCAATCTTACGCCGCTTGGAAGTATCCAGTCCGGCTCGCTGCGATACTCATCCGCGATCAGCACGGCGGCAGCTGCGGAACGGATTTCCGAATCACTGCGGAGAGGTGTTTGCAACGCCGTGGCGCTCTTCAGGAAATCCCAGGATCGCTCAGCCCAGCCGGATGAACGCACGAGTTCCTCTCGGAACAACTTCCCCGTCAGGCCGACGTACTCGCTGCTGGCGGCTTCCCGGACGCGGAGTTCGGCCCGCTCCTTGTCGGCCCGCTCCTTGACGATGGCGACTTCCGCTTGAACCACGGCAACTTCCGCCTTGATCTTGGCGTCTCGTTCCTTGGTCACTTGCTGGAGCGCTGAGACAGCCTTGTCCTCCGACACTTTCGACTTCGATTCCGCGAGCTTCGCGCGAATCAGTCCCCAGCTGGTCCCGACGATGCCCCCGATCAGCGTGAGGAGTACGATCGCGGCGACAACAGCCTTTCCCCGGTGCTTCCAGAGCAGCTTCTTCAGGCGGTACATGTTGCTGGGTGGGCAGGCTTCGACGGCCTCCTCATTGAGGAACCGTTCGATGTCCCGTGCGAGTCCGTTGGCGGAGTCGTAACGGCGGCTGCGTTCCTTGTCCAAGGACTTCATGACGATCCAGTCCAGGTCGCCGGACACCGAGCGACTGAGCCGTTTGGGCTCGATATTCCGCTGCGCGGCAATACTGGGGAGACTGTCGCTGCCACTGAGGCGGAGGCTGGGACGGGGCGGCTCGAAATCCTTAATCAAGCGGAGCATCTCGTTCATCGCCGCCTGTTTCATTTGATGGCGTTCGATGGGCGTCGTGCCAGTCAGCAGTTCATAGAGTACCACGCCGAGCGAGTAGATATCGGTGCGAGTATCCACATCGAGATTGTTTGATTCGGCCTGTTCGGGGCTCATGTACAGCGGAGTTCCCACCATCACGCCGTGACCGGTGTGGATGGACTGATCGGTCAACGGCTGGTGCATCGCCTTGGCGAGGCCGAAGTCGATGACCTTGGGAACCGGTCGGCCATCGTACAGGCAGACCATAATGTTGGAGGGCTTGAGATCGCGGTGGACAATTCCCTTTTGATGGGCGTGCTGGACTGCCGAGCAGACAGGGATGAACAAGGTCAGACGCTCCCGGAGCGAGAGCCGCGCCCGGTCACAATATTCGGTGAAGGGCACCCCTTTGACGTACTCCATCACAAAGAACGGTCGCCCTTGGTCCGTCATGCCCCCGTCGAAGACCTTGGCGATGTTGGGGTGATCCATCACCGCCAGGGCTTGTCGCTCGGCCTCGAACCGGGCGAGGACTTGTTTGGAGTCCATGCCGGGCTTGATGAGCTTGATGGCGACTTTGCGTTTGAGTGGCCGCTGCTGCTCAGCCACCCAGACCGACCCCATGCCGCCCTCGCCGATATTCTCGATGAGCTTATACCGCCCGCCGATGAGGACGCCGGAGGTCGGTTCGCCGGGGCCGATCAAGGTCGAGGCCGATTCCTTCTCTGTCGGCTTCCGAGCAGCGACGAAAACGCGGTCGAGGTCCTCGAAGCATGCCTGTAAGTCAGCTGCGAGGTCGGGGTTGTCCCGCTTCAGCTGTTCACGATCCGGCTTCTCCCCGCGCTCGACCGCTTCGAGGTATGCGGCGAGTAGAGCATCGAGTTTCGGATTGTCAGATGGCGTATGTGTTTGGTCCAAGATCAGCCCGCACTTTCTGGATCGTGAGATTGTTCCAGAATCACCCGCAGTTTGGCCAGTCCGCGACGTAAAAGTCCCGCCACCGAGGCCGTGGTCCGCCCGGTGTCATCGGCGATCGATTGCAACGGGCGGTCGCGGAGATGTTTCAATATGACCACCTCGCGCTGGTCCAGAGGCAGTTGCAGCAGTGCATTGGCGAGGTGGAGCAGCTCCTCATTCCGCATCGCTGCGAGGCTGGGGGAGGATTGATCAGCAGCGAGCCAGTTCTCCAGACCCGTTGCGGATTGGTCGATGTCGGCGGCGATCGAGCGTTCGCGTCCGATGTCTCGCTTGTCCCGCCGGAAATGCCGTACCGCATCGGTCAGTTCGCTGGCCAGAATCGCCCGCAACCACGCTGCCAGCACTGCTGGGGAGCGATCACGGAGTAGGGGGAGGGACTCGTGGGCCTTGAGGAGCGTCTGCTGAACGATGTCCGAGGCATCGAGTTTTCCCTGCAACCGCCGATCAAGCTGAGCATAGGCCAATGTCCATAAGTAGCCGCGATACGGCTCGAAGAGATCGTCTGGCTTTGGTGAGTTGCTCATCGTCGTGGTGCTTTCTCGGTCACGTTATCCACGGGGGCTACTCTGAAGAGACGACATCCCGTGGACAGCTGACCGTGAAATCTGGAGAGATTTCCTGCCAGGGTGAAAGTGCGATCTTCATTGCATTCAGCGAAGGCCTTGGTCATGTCCGCCTACGAAATGGATGTCATCGGCTGCTTCTCGGGGCACCTGACCACTCACTGGAAAGGGGGGCGTTCCATGAACCCGTCATTTCTCAAAACACACCGCATGGAGTCAAGAATGAAGCGATGAATCCAGCTGGTGTGCAGTTCCCACAGCGGGACTTGTCGGGAACCTGCGTCACAGACTCCGACCTGTTTGAATCCGGACTTTTGGAGTCGGGTCACACTGAGGGGGATCGGAGCAGGTGCCAAGGCCCGTATTGGTCCCTCGCCTGTCAGCGAGGCAATCTGCCACATCATGGCTGTCATGCTATTTCGAGTGGCATCTTCAAAATGCGTCGAGGGGGATTCACAGGTTCCATAGATGTAGACGCCGAAACAGGGGACTTGGAAGTCGCTCACATGGATGTCGTCAAAGAAACGGCGGCCTGATGCAAGTTCATGATATGAGGTCTCGCCTAACGGCAAAATCACGCTGCAACCCGTTCGCAGAAACGGTTCGCTTCTTCGTCGATCGGAAAAGCCACTGTAGATGACCGTCCAAGGGATCGCGTCCGACCACTCCGAGAATTGACGGTCGGTATCCGGTGTCCGGAGTCCCCACACCTCACGAAAGTGAAGGGCGGCTTCCTCCATCGACAGGGTGTCATTGCCTGCCAGCTGGCGTCCTTCGACCGTCCGAATCCACTCGGCGATGTGGGTGGTTTCGTGTGGCATCGAAACCCCAGCGACGAAGTCCACGGGATTGGCCCACAGACGTGGCAGTAGTTCAAACAGGGCGGCTCCTCCCGTTGACATGTAGTCCACGGTTTCGAAAGGGACCGTGACAGCCAAAAATAGGGCGTCGACGGATAATGAGTGGGAGGTAGAGCCTGAGCGGTGGAGAAACGCATCCACAACGATCGAGAACGGCTGGTAGGCGTGATGGACATGAAGTCTTATTAGATCGGAAATGTCTTTGCGGGTCGCGCCCCCTCCGGCACGAATCCTGGCATAAGTTGCCGACTTCATCCCGGTTCCTCTCCACGGGCGCAGCAACGCAGCCAGCTTGGAATGGGGCGGCCACGCTGCCTTCTCCGCATTGAGCATTCGGATCAGGTCAGACTGGAATGCAAACCTCAACTGCTGAGACATGGTTGGCCCTTAACGCGTTCACCACATGATTTATGCGATTGGCGTCCGCATGACAACACCCGCCCGCTGGTTATGGAGAGTATTTCGACAACGAGGGAAAGGGTGGGAAAGGCTTGCGCGGGGCTTGGTGAATGGCCGAGACCGTGATCCCACGCTCGATTCTAGGAGCGAAGAGCTTGCTCTACCATTGCAAGAGTAGCGGAGAACGCTTCGCACTCATGTTGCACATTGAGTCGCATTCCATTTTCTTGTCAAAATCCCCGGTCTGTTCTCTCCCGGATGACCACTTTAAGAGTAGGGACCAATTGATCGCCTTGGCGAACCGTGGTTCCAAGCGTGATCACAGCTGGAGCGTCGACTCATGGAGTTGGCCTGGCTGCGGTACGCGGGCGACACTTTCAGGAAGACTCTCATGTTGACAGCGCGTATTGTCTTGGCGTTCTCGATGGCAGTATTGTCTGGCCTCTTGCCGATTGATCGACTGGCCCAAGCGAAGGATCCCTCCGCAGCTGCGGTCGAGCGGGCCGATGAGTTTCTCGGGTCTGAGGCCATCGGCACATATGTCCTGCGTCATGCCCAGCCAGGGGCCAAGTACAAGAGCCACCGTTTTCAGGGAACACGGTCTGTGAAGGACGAGGGTGGCCAATTGGTTCCCGGCAAGTTCGCCATCGTCTATCTGTACAAGTGGGATGCCGACGGAGCGGGAACGACGAAGTTGGGGTTCATCTGTAGTCGACACGGGGCGGTCGAAGAGGTCGTCGTCGTCGAACCCGATGTGATCCAGCAGCAACCATTTCTCGGGAGCGAGGCGACGATTCAGCAGTTGGGCCGAGAAGTGGTAGACGCCTTTAAGCCGGATCTCAGTTCATCGGATCTGAAGTGGGCAGATGAGTTGCTCGCCAATGCGAACTCACGGGGACTGCTGGGATTCGGGTTGAAGTTGAAGCAGGCTTTGTCCTGGTAATGCTCCTGCAGTTCATCGGAGAGAGCCCAGCGTACCAGAGTGAGCTGATGAAAGTACCACCACCATCGCCCGCGTCACCCGCTGGTCATGCTCAACGACAGTCCGTGAATACATGTGCCCCGCCTTCGAACTACTCCCTGTGCCAAACATGCCCCCGTCCCCTGCGATCGTCGTTCCGCCAGATGAACTCTGATCGCAAGACTCGGCCTACCCGCTCACCCCGTGAACTTCCCATCAACACGATGAGGAAACCTCGTGTTGTTGGGAATGGCAGAGCTGAAATCAACGGAACGAATGCCTCAAGAGGTCAAGATGTCAACTTCAGTCGACTCTGAGAAAGTTCGAAATCAGGGTTGGGTCCGGTTCGCGGTCCCAAACGGTGTGTTAAATCTTGGGGGCGTAATTGGAGAGACAGAGAGAGTTCGAAGGCAAAAACTCGCGGGAGAGGTTTGAAGTATCGAAATCCGGGCGTTTTGTGGGAGGGCAGAGAGGTCTCGTTTGGAGAACCCGTCATCGCTACATCTGGCGGGAATGGCGGATACGTCGCCACCTTATACCGATACAAAAACACCCCGCTGAGTGAACCCAGGGGTCACTGGGAGTTCGAAAAAATGAAACAGTGAACCGGGGCGAACCCTTTTCTGAAAATGTCTCTGTCCGCTCATCGGATCGACTTCCTGCGTTTTGAGCAATCGGAGAGGGTTCGAATGCGGTTCGGTCCTGCGTCCATCGAGAAGGATTCGAAACCGCCTCGGTCAATTCGCCCAGCGCCCGAGTTCCCTATCTCACGTCGAAGCGTGATGGCTCGGAGTTGAACGCCACTCGATCCAGATCTGGACGATTTCACAACGAGCCAGATTCACCAACTCAATCCGGCTTGGCGGAGTCTTTCCAGAAACGCGGACTTCTTCCCGTGCTGGCGGACGAGATCGAGCAGGCGGGCCTCGAATGGGGCGAGGTTCCCATCTCGCGTGGCGAGATCGTGCAGGGCCAGGAGTTCCTGGATCGCCAAACCGTACTGATGGGTTTGCTTCGTGCTGACCTTTCGATCGACTTCTTGCCACGCTGCGTTGATGCGCGTCGCCAAGTGTTCGAGCTCCCGGTTTCGTTGCGCCGCAGCTTGCTTGGCCTCCTTCGCTTGCTTCGCAGCCAAGGCTGCCTTGCGGAGACGATCGGCCTCGGCGGCCCGCATTTCCACGGCCTCACGCAGTTCCCGACAAGTGCGAGGCGGCGGGGTGTCCGCCATCGGATCAGCCGACGCGGCTCGCAGTGACTGGCGGAATTGGAGTAGGACTTCGGACCGAGTCGCCTGCGCGGATTCACCGAGCAACTTCAGCAGCCAGGCCTCGCGTAACTCTGCAGTCTTTGACCGGAGCCATTTGACCAGTTGTGCCTGCGACGGGGCGACCGCTGTGCGCTCGGTGCTCCGCTCGGCGGCGACCTCCAGCAGATCGCCGTCAATGCGGAGGAAGTGGACAAGCTCACCCTGAGCTGCAGTGAGAGTCCGCAGCCCCGCGGGCACGAACGGCTCGGGTTCTTCGTCATCGAGTTCGCCGCCAAAAACTCCGCTCAGCCAGCCGAGGTACAACGAGCGAAGATCGCCACTGAGCAGTTCCTCTCGCAACGAGATCAATCCCGGCATCCAATTCTCGCCCTCTTCCCATTCACCGCCGCCCTCTTCCTCGGATTGAAACGAGAGGATCACGAATTCGCCCTTGATCCAAAACTTAATCCCGCCCCCGGCATACGCCTCGATCGCGGGCAAATCGACACCACACACCGGCAGCCGCACCATGAACCGTCGCGTCCCCCAATTGGCGACATACACAAACGCATCGAAATACCGCTCCATCATCTGTTCGGGATTGCCGCGAAAGCTTCCGTAGGAGTAGCTGTTCGTGAAGCTCGTGGCCGTGATCTCCGCGCGGCTGGAAAGCTTCTCCAACTCCGCGATCTCAACCGGCGTCAACGTCCGGTCGACGGTCCGAAATTCGTAGTATTGATACTCGCTCATGGGGAGTCCGCTGGGGGAGATGTCGATTCGCGAATGGGGATATGTTACTACGCCAGCGTCTTGCAACCCCGTGAGAACTCCGAAACCTCCATCACACCAATGAAACCCGACAAGGATAACATCACAATCGGACCCATTCCCGAAACGATGGATGAAGCCAAGATCGAAGCTCCATCACGATCCGACCTTTCGCAGTTCTTTCTGGAAAGTGGCAATATCGGGAAATCGATCACTCGGGGATCGAGATAAAGCCTTCTGGATGATGTCAGCCAGCCGTTTGGGGAGACTGGCGCGGCGTAGGTCGATTCGCACGGGTGGTTCCTGGAGAATCATCAACAATTGTTGAGCGGGTTCGCGAGGGAAGTTATAAACATGTTGCTTCGTCAGCAGGTAGTACAACGTGGCGGCTGCGGAGTATTGATCGGCTGCGGGTTCCACTTTGCGGTAATTGGTAATCTGTTCCGGGGGCATGAAGGGAGCCGTGCCGCCAATCTCGCCAGTCATTGTCAGTCCACTGAGCTTCGAGGACTGGTATGTTTTGGCTAGACCAAAGTCCGCCAGCGAAAGCCGATCGACTCCATCACGCGACGCGATCATGAGATTGGAGGGTTTGACATCGCGATGAATGTAGCCGCGTTGATGAGCATAGGCCAAGGCATCCAGGAGTTGCTGCATTAGACCGATGGCTCTGGAGATGGACATGGGCTCCGTAGATTCTGCGAGCAGAGACTCCGCAGTCACGCCATCGATATAGTCCATCACAATAAACAGAGTGCCATCTTTCTGGCCCAGGTCCCGGTATCGAACAATGTTGGGGTGGACGAGATCGCGCAGGATCGACGCTTCACGAATGAATCGGCTCAAGTCCTCTGGATTCGCCGCGACATTGGGTGAGACGACTTTGACAGCGACCCGCGAACGATCCGCCAGGGAATCGGCTTCGTAAACGATCCCCATCCCTCCTTGCCCCAAAAAGCGAATCGTGCGATACCCCGGAAACTGGGGGAGGGAACCAGAGGCTAGCGGCTTCTTAACGGCGGGCGAATCTGGCTTCGCAATCTTTGGCTGAACCACCACTGGGGGATCGACGGGCGGGCTATCTTCCTGTCGCCGTATGATCGTGGGCTGGTCGACAGGCTGAGGCTTCGAGCCAGGGCGGACGTGCCCTCTGGGGACGAGGGTCGCTATTCCGATCCCCGGATTGGGCTCCGCTTCGGAGGGAGTGAGTGGTCGATCGAATTCGACGGAGATCGTTGTCCGACCACCACGAATCTGATCTCCGTGCTTGAGGTCGGCTTTCTCAACCCGCTGGCCGTTCACAAATGTTTTGTTGCGACTGTTCAAGTCGATCAAGCGACATAGCGGTGGACTGACTTCGATCAGGAAGTGGTGTCGAGAAAAAAAAGGGTCGTTCTGGGGCAATCGAAATTGGGCATTGGGGGCACGACCGACAATGAACGTGTCGTGCTGTTCAAACTCGAATTTCGTCCCCGTATGAGGCCCTTCGATGACCGTCAATGTGACTTTCATTCCGTCACTCCTGAAGCGTCATCTGAGGTTTGCGGCGAACTCACGCTTTCTCCGCGTTTCTCCAGTCGCTCCTTCAGTGGATCGAGCAGACGGTAGAACGACTGGCGGCTCAGTCCCATCAAAGCTGCGGCCTCTGTGGGTGTGTGCCCTCCCATCCGGAGTTCTAGGGCTTTGGCATGGTCTTCGGTGAGACCATCCAGCAGAGCTGCTATTTCGTCCGCCAGCACGAGCGCCTCTACGACGGTGGGTTCCCGCGAGATTGCAGCGATACTCAGCCCGGCAGATTCATCCAACTCGACCTCACGCCCAACCGATCTCTGCCCGGCGTTGTTTTTTCGCCAGACACCACGAGCCTTTCGCAGAGTGATGGTCACGAGCAGTCGCCAGAGTTCATCTGTGTGATCGACCTGGAACTGTCCCTGAGAGTCCCGAACAAAAAACGTTCGAAATACCGACTGAATGACATCGTCCCCATCGACTCTCTGCCTCAGTCTGGAGGACATGTGTCGCTCGGCCAATCGACACAGACGCTTCGAAAAATGTTCGAAGATTTGACGCGCAGCTCCATCGTCCCCGCTGCGCAGGTTATCCAACCACTCGGTAGGGCGACCGTCCGCCATGAATACAGGCCCGCCTGAAAACTGCCAGAGGACGCATGCGTCGCATCCTCAAATCGCTGGTGAGACTAAAGGCTATCATTTCGCTTCAACAGCCAACAAGTCACTCCGCCCATAAACGCAAGGAAGGCCGACAGCACAGCGAACGACTTCCAGATCACATTTTGACGATCAACGGATTCGCCCACATGCGAACTCAAGAACTTCGACTGGCCCTCTTGAGTATTCAACTTGTCGTCGGGGTACAAATTCCACAGCGGGCGGATGCTCTCTTCTTGGAACAGCTCCAGTCCGATGGACCGCCCGTCGAACATGGTCGCCTCGCAGGCTTGATTGGCCCAACTCGCAGCGGTGAGCATGGAAGCCAGCTGCGTCGGCTGGTTCATGTCCGGCAATGGGACAAGCACCCCGGCCAGAATGATCTGCGGAATGAGCGTCAACGGGACAACAGACATCGCCTTATCTCCATTGGAAGCACTGGCAGAGATCAACAGCCCTATCCCCACTCCATTCCACGAGGCGAGCAGGAACGACACATACAGCCACAGCTTTGCCCCCTCCACATCCTCCAGCAAACACGTGACACCGAGCATCAGTGCCGCCTGAAACGCGGTGAACACAATCAGCGGCACGAACTTGCTGAAGATGTACGTGTCGAGGCGGAGGTTGACCATCCGTTCCCGGCGGTAGATGGCCCGCTCCTTGACGATCTGCTGGGCCGCTCCACTGCAACCAAACCACAACGACGAGATCACCAGCAGGAAATTGATCACCGCCAGATCGCGGCAGACTACGCAAATGAGGGCGGTAATAAGCAGCGGCTGAGCCAGCATCACGGCGAGGTTCGTCCGGTCTGCCCATTGCAAACGGACGAATCGGCCTGTCAGCGTCTTCCACTGCTTAATCCAGGAGACCCCTTGCGAGGAGATCAATCGCTGTGTGGAGTTCTTCCGAGCGGCGACCCGTTGCCTCATGACCGGCACGATCAGTTCCCGGTACTGCGACGACTTCCGATATCGCTCCTGCCATTGGGCGGGCGTCTCGTCCTCCATGCGGTCGTACAGGTCGCAGAACTTCTCGATCTCGAAGAACTGTTTCGCCTGTCCCGGTGGCCCGAAGTAGGCCAGCTTCCCACCGGGTGCGAGGACCACGATCTTGTGGAACAGGTCGATGTTCTCCATCACGTGCGTCGTGCACACCACCGTCCGCCCTTGATCGGCCAGACGGCGAAACAGCTTCATCAACTTGGCCTCCGTCCCCGGATCGAGTCCCGATGTCGGCTCATCGAGAAACAGTACGCCAGGCCGACTGAGCAACTCCACGCCGACACTCACCCGCTTCCGCTGGCCTCCGCTCAAATGTGAGATCAGCACATCGCGGCGGTGCGACAGGTCGAGCATCTCCAGCGTCTCGTCCACCACGCGCGCCAGTTCCTCCGGTCGCATGTCGGCGGGGAGCCTCAACCGGGCGGCGTAGGTCAACGCCTGCGCGACGGTCAGTTCACGATGAATGATGTCGTCTTGCGGGACATACCCAATGTGATGCCGCAGCCGCGCGTACTCCTCATACAGCGAATCATCGTTGAGGTACACGTCCCCCGATGTCGCAGGACGCATCCCGTTCAGGGCATCGAGCAGCGTCGTCTTCCCGGCTCCGCTCGGTCCAATCAAGCCCACAAACTCTCCCGGCTTCAGCGAAAATGTCAGCTGGTCGAGGAGCGTGGTCCCGCCCACTTGCTTGGTGAGTTCACGAGTCTCGACCGCGATGGCCGTCTGACGTTCCGTCCGCACCAGCCGGTCCCCTTCATACCGCAGCAGGAACGAACCGATCTGAATGCGGTCGCCGGACATCAGCTTACTGCGGATCACCGGTTTTCCGTTGACGTACGTGCCGCTCGAGGTCTGGGCATCACTCAAGTAATGCCCGTCGCTGGTCTGCTCCAGCACCGCATGACGCGAGCAGATCAGCGGGCCGGACATCACCACATCCCGATCCGCTCCCCGTCCGAACGTGAGAGGCAGCGAACTCAGCGGAATCGTCTCTGCGGCCATCCCTTGGTAAAGAATCTGCTCCCGCGATCCTTTCTCAATGAGCCGAGCCTGATCTGCAATTGGCTTGGGAGCAGAGACCAGAGCCTCATACCGTACGTCGTACCGCAGCGTAGTCCCACCCACGATGATCTGATCACCCGGCCAGAGTCGTGTTGTTCCCGAGATCATCTCGCCGTTCACAGCTGTGCCGAGCGAGCTGTTCAAGTCCTCAATCGTCGCCCCGTCCGAGTCCACCGAGACCCTCGCATGCCGACGAGATGCGGTGAGGTTATCGAGCACGACCTGACATGCTTCGTCACGTCCCACCACGTTCGCACCGGCGGCCAGAATCGCCCGCAGCGGCGTGCCCCCCGCGATCACCGCTAACTCATACACCGCCCGCCGCCGCTGCGTCCCCTGCACCGACCGAATCGTCTGCCCCAATGCCTCCCACCGGTGCCCACACTCCTTGCGAGTGCAAACAAACTCATGCCCCGGCCCGCCCTTGTCGCGGAATCCGTAATGACACTCGGGGCAGACCGTGATGATGGGGGCTGAAGAGGTCATGGTGCGAGCGTCCGGCGTTGGAGGATCAAGGCACTGGAAGGGAAGCAGTGCGTCAGGGAGAGGCGTCGCCAAGCCGGTGCTTGGGAACGAGGCGGAATCACTGAACATTTCGCAATGCCCTGATCTCAGTGTAGGATACGGTTTGTCGATTTGAGAGGACGATCATGACTGCCACAAAATCCAAGGCTCCCCGAACTCCGTCTCTCCCCACGGACAACGGGGCCAACTCCTCGAACCCGGTACTCAATCTCAATGAGGCGGCGGGGTTCCTTCGCGTGACGGAGGCAGCTGTGCTGGACATGGTCCAGCAACAAGGCCTGCCCGGTCGCTGCATTGGGGCGGAGTGGCGATTTTCGCGGGCGGCCCTCGAAGTGTGGCTGGTGGCCCCGCATTCATCGTCACGTTACGAACCGTCAGCGTTGATTGGTGCCTGGAAGGATGACCCGCATCTGGCAGAGATGCTGGAACAAATCTACCGGGGACGCGGGCGACCGATGGTGGAGCCGGGGCGATGATCCTGCTCGATACGGATACCATCACCCTGCTGGCTGCGGGGCAGGCTCGGGTCGTGGCGAAATTTCTCTCGACCACCGAGCCCGTGGCTACGACGATCATCACGCGCATTGAAGTCTTGCGAGGCCGATTCGATTTTCTGTTGAAAGCTGCCGACGGAGAACAATTGCAACGTGCCCAGCATTGGCTCATCCAGAGCGAACGCGATCTGTCTCGATTCGGTTGCCTCCCCATTAGTGCCGCTTCAGCTGCGGAGTTCGACCGCCTGTGATCCCAGAAGAAACTCGTGAAGATTGGTCGCTCGGATTTGCTGATCGCATCGATCGCTGTGGCCCATCAGGCGACCTTGGTGACCCGAAATGTCCGACACTTCCGTCAAGTGCCGGGATTGAATGTGGAGAATTGGGCGGACGAGTCGTGAGTGCTTCGAGTTGTGGCCCGTAGTCTGAACGCCAATGTCCGGACAAGCTCTTTCCCGTTCTGCGGGCATCGAAGGTAGCTCGCTCTGACATGATGGTCCAAATTACGGGGCCAAGTTTCGGGTGCCAGTGGCCAGGGCTTTGACTGGCCAGTGTCGAGACGCCCGACCACTGAAATGCCCGGTTTCTTGTCGCATCACGCTCGAAGGCACTGGCGTGGCCACGGGGGTCATTTCAAGCGAGGGATGACTACTGGGGATCAACACGAGTCCCTCGTTGTGTGCCTCCACTCTGGTCCGTACCTAAAAAAGTTTTTCCGCTGTCCTCAAGTACGCAAGTGTTGATCCACTGCCCCCCAGGAGCAACCGCATTTGGGAATCGGTGGACCAAACCCTGCTTACTCATGCTCCATGTCCCATTTTCTCTGTTAGTAGTGGAGTCGGAGAGGAGTTCGAGTTTAAAACCGTAGACACTTTTCAAGCCGACGATATCCCAAGTACCAATCACCTTTGGCTCGAAGACCTTTGCCTTCTCTGCGACCAATTCCGCAGCGACCACATCATCTTTCAGTTTTGTTTGAGCATGCTCGATGGCTTTGTCGTACAGCTTCATCGCACTGATGCTTAGCCGCTCCAATTGAGTGAGATGAGACGCGGTGGTCTCTCGCATCCGGGCTGAAAACGCGAGCGAACCGTTTTTCTGAAAGACGGTCTTCTCCGCTTCGATGATCGCGATGAAAGCCTGTCTCTCAGTGGGCTGTATTCGCGGAGTCTTGCGGACGATCTCGATTTGCTTGTCGAATGCGAGCAGATACTTTTCATCCAGAGCTTGGCATGCTTCCGTGTACTCCGCGACTGACTTGTCGATGTTGTCTCGAAGGTTCTTGGGAAGATCCGCCGCCATTGCGGCATGGCACACAGATCCGATCAGCAACAGTATGGAAAACAGCAGTCTCATTTTCAGCCCTCGACTTCAGGTCAGTTAAACCTCGATCCCAAGCTCCGGTTTGGGAATGCACATCCTCGAAGCTCTGCTTCGCGACATGTAAAAAGACTACCGAAGATTGGAAAACTCCGGTAGTCTGGATGCCAATCATGTTAGCGCCGGGTGCCACGGGGGAGGGTTTGACTCGCCAGTGCCTGGACGCCCGACCGGTTTCTGGTCGCATCACGGTCGAAGCCACTGGCGGTCCAGAGCGACCGCCAGTGGCACCCCGCGAGGTGGTCCGCCGAGTGACTCGTTATCAGATTCGTTTGTGATGACCGGAGGTTACTTCTCGCTCTTCTTTTCCGTTAGTTCATCGAGTGAATCTGCGGCCCACAGTTCCTGGCCGGTTGTTACGGTGACGGATTGAGGCACAAACTTCTTGACTGGCTTTTTGCCCGTCCATCGGCCCGTTACGGTTGCCTGCTGACCGATTTCGAGTCTTGACGAATCGCTGAGTACAACCATGACCGAACCGAATTTCACGAAAAAGTGATAATCTAGACCTTGGATAAGTTCCACCTGACCGGAATCCTCTACTCTCTCAGGCGGCATGTATTTTTTGACGATTGGTCCGCTGACGACGCATCGATAGACACTAACGTTGCCTATCTTCGGGGAAGTCTCAACCACTGAGGCGCGTGGAATCTTGGCTTTGGCCGTGTATTGCGGGTAAACTTCAATTTGATCGCAATTGTAATACATCTGAGTGCCGCCCTGGCCGTTCGATGACGTGCAGTCTGCCTTGAGGAACATTCCGGGAATCAGGAATTCCCTGTCTCCCTCATAGGTGATTTTGAGTTCCACATTGGCCGTCAATTCAAACGTATGCTCTCCCTCTTCGGTTTTCAAAGTAACCTTCGTCACCTTTCCCTTCCGTTCAACGCTGGAGATCGTTCCTTCCAACGTTGCAGTTTCCTTTTCTGATTTGCCCCAAGTGTGATTGCACATGGAGGCGAAGGCACCGATGAGAATCAAGCCGATGCCGGTGACAGTGCTAAGCGTTGGCGAAGTGGACCTTGGACGAGGCTGCATTAAGGTGTTACTCAGCATGGAATCATTCTCCAGTGATGAAATGGAAAAGCTTGTGTGCGGGAAATGGAATAGCACCGGTTGTGTGGCTCAGACACTGTGTTGAGTGCCTCGGTTTAAGGGCAGCAGGACTCTACTGATGACATGCTCACCATTCAACCCCTCTTGTACCTACGTCACGGCGCCGCTGGGGGCCACGGGCGAGGGCTTTGACTCGCCTGTGCGAGACGCAAGGCCACGGGATAGACAGTATTCGTAGGGTGGGACCAGCTCGCTTTGGAGCGCAGGCCCACCATGGATGGCGTTCGTTCCCGGAATGGTGGGCCTGCGCCCAGAGCGGCTGGTCCCACCCTACGGCAGTGTGCCCACCCTACGTGGCTTGTTCCCAAGCTTCGGCTTGGTAATGCACATCCGCGAAGCACCCGGCGTTCCTGGCTCTGTTCTCTGGTCCTGGTGACATCCGTTCGGTTGGCTCAGTCCGAACTCAGGCAAACACGGAAGCCCAGGTCGTATACACGGTACGACGGGGCGTCCGCTTCACGGTCCGCCGACCGACAGCGCGCGGCGGTGCCGCTCCAGCTACCGCCCCGCTTCATCCGGTACGAGCTTGTGGAAAGTCCAGCGGGGTTCTTGCCTCCCTGTAGCTTGCCCGCATACCCATCCGAACACCACTCAAACAAGTTCCCGTGCATGTCGAACAGACCCCATGGGTTTGGCTGCTTCGTCCCCACCGCGTGCGCATACCTCTCCGTCTTGGCGTTGCCATTCCCATCAATTCCGCCCCACCACGCGTACTTACTCAGCTGCGACTCATTGTCCCCGAAGCTGTACTTCGTTTTGGTTCCCGCCCGGCAGGCGTACTCCCACTGAGCTTCCGTCGGCAACGAGTACTTCCAACTCGCTGGCAAACGCCTTGTCTGCAGTTCGCTCTCAGTCAGTTTCTCACAAAAGGCGGTGGCACTGTCGGCATCGATCGTCCCGTCAGCGTTTACGCCGTGGCTGATGTATGAGGCCGGGAAGTTCGGCCCCTCCCCCACGCCCGTCTGCCTGGACCACGGCTTCGACGCTGCCCCCATCACAGTGGTCCATTGACTCTGTGTCACTTCTGTCGTGGCCAGCCAGAACCCTTGGGTGAGCGTAACCTGCATTGAAGCTTCATCATTCGTCACCAGCGGCGTCCCCATCATGAACGTCCCAGGCGGGCACCAGGCTTGCTTCAGCGTCACGTCGCCGGGAAGTTTGATTTCCCGCAAATCACCGGCCTTGGTGCCAACTAAGGAAACCGCTGGCGTGTCATTCACGGGGATCCGTGGATCGGGCGTGGGCATCACGTCAGAACTCAGGCAGACGCGGAAGCCCAAGCTGCAGTTCCGGTACGAAGGGTCGTGCATGCGGCAGAACGCTGACCGGCAGTCCTCGGCGAGGTAGCTCCAGCATCCGCCCCGGATCACCCGGGTCGAGCCCGTAGCAGGTCCAGCGGGGTTCATACCGCCCGCCCGATGATCACCGTACCTGTCCGCACACCACTCCCACAAGTTTCCGTGCATGTCGGACAGCCCCCACGGGTTCGGCTTCTTCATCCCCACCGCGTGCGCGTACTGCTCCGATGTGGCGTTGCCGTTCCCTTGGTGACCTCCCCACCACGTATGATCACCCAGTTTCGATTCATCGTCGCCGAAGCTGTACTCCGTCGTGGTGCCCGCGCGGCAGGCGTACTCCCACTGCGATTCCGTCGGCAAGACATACTTCCAACCCGTGGGCAACCGCCCGGACTGGCGTTCGATCTCAGTCAGCTTCTCGCAGAAGGCTGTAGCACTGTAGGCATCGATCGTCCCGTCCGAATTCTCTCCGTGGCTGATGTAAGACGCTGGGAAGTCCGGCCCCTCCTTCACGTACGGCAGCCCGGACCAGGGTTTCGAGGCCGCCCCCAACACGGCGGTCCACTGACGCTGTGTCACTTCTGTCTGGCCGAACCAAAACCCCCTCGTCAGCGTCACCCATACCGGGGCTTCTCGATTCGTTGCCCCCGGTGTCCCCATCGTGAATGTCCCCGGTGGGCACCAGACCTGCTTCAGCTTCACGCCGCCGGGGAGAGTGATCTCCCGCAAGTCCCCGGCCTTGGTGCCGATGAGGGACACTGACTGAGGGTCTGGAACGGTGGGTGTCGAGGGCGATGGCTGCGGTTGTCCCTCCATTTTTGCTTGTGGGGGAACTACGGAGACCGGTCCCGTAGGAGATGCCACTGGCCCGGCCTCGATTTCGTTCTCATGAGTCATCGATACACGGAACCCTGAGTTGCCGAGCCGGTAGATGGGTGTGTTCCCGAAACGAACGGCAGAGCGCGAGAACCAGGCAAGGAAGTCCCAGGAACCGCCACGCGCCACACGATCACCACCTGCACGGGCGTTGAAGGGATCGACACCTCCGCTGAGTTGATCAGTGTACGGATCCTGGCACCACTCCCACACATTCCCGTGCATGTCCGACAGCCCCCACGGGTTCGGCTGCTTCGTCCCCACCGTGTGCGCGTACTGCTCTGTCTTCGCGTTTCCGTTACCCACAAGCCCTCCCCACCACGCATACTGGCCCAACTGCGACTCATCGTCCTCGAAGCTGTACGCCGTCTTGGTCCCCGCCCGGCAGGCGTACTCCCACTGCGCTTCGGTCGGCAGCGCGTACTTCCAGTCCGTCGGCAACCGCCCAGCCTTCCGCTCGATCTCCGTCAGCTTGTCGCAGAACGCTGTGGCACTGTCGGCTTCGATCGTCCCATCCTGATTCACGCCGTGGCTGATGAATGTGGCCGGGAAGTTCAGCCCCTCTTGGATGTACTCCTTCCCGGACCAGGGTTTAGAGTTCATCCCCATCACGGCGGTCCACTGCGACTGCGTGATTTCCGTTTGCCCGAGCCAGAAGCCCTTCGTGATCGTGATCTGCACCGGATTCCCGCCCGCATTGGCGGTGTCGTCTTCGTTCTCTTGGCGGTCTTTCTCCGTTGCCGGACTCCCCATCGTGAATGTCCCCGGCGGGCACCAGACCTGCTTCAGCGTCACCCCACGGGGAAGCGTGATCTCGCGTGTGTCGCCAGCCTTGGTGCCGATCAGGGGATCAGAAGGTGGGGCGGGCGTGGGCACGGGAAGCTGATTCCCCTCGCTTGCAGTCGGCGAGGTAGTCGCTGTGATCGTACCTTCAGGGGTCGAGAGTGTGGCAATGGAAGCATCGGTCTCCACGCGGCTCGTCTCTCCCTTACTGTTTATGAAGATCAGCACAATTCCCAACAGCAGTGCCGCTGCGGCTCCTCCACCGGCCCAGATCAGCCACTTCGGGATTGAGCCCGGTCGCTGGCGTTTGGACTTCTTGGCTCGTTTCGGCGTCTGTTCGATGAGTGCCAGCATCTCATCATCGAATTGCAGATCCATCAGCGACCGGCCCGCTGGACCCGCTGGCGTCGGCTTCCCCTTGATCCACCCATCGAGCGCCATGGCGAACTCGGCCATTGTCGCGTAGCGATTCTCGACATCCTTGGCGATCGACCGCATGACGATCGCCTCCAGCCCCGGATCGATCCCCGGCTTGCGTTCGCTGGGGAGGATCTGCGGCCTAGTGACCAGCTTCACGAACCACGCCGTTGCGGGTTCCCCTTCATCGGCGTCGAACGGCAGCTTGCCAGTCAGTAGCTCATACAGAATGGTCCCCAAACTAAACACATCCGATGCCGGGCCGAGGTTGCCGTCCTTGCCCGACCACTGCTCTTTCGACATGTAGCACGGGGTGCCGACGATCATGCCGCTGTGCGTCAGCTTCTGGCCCGTCGGGTCGAGGCTCTTGGCCAGACCGAAGTCCATGACCTTCGGCTCAATCGTCTTCTTCGTCTTATCGGGCTGGCTGAGCATGATGTTGCTCGGCTTCAGGTCGCGATGCACCAGACCCTTCCGGTGAGCCACCTCGACGGCCAAGGCGATCTTCCGCACCAGCCCTGCCGCTTGCCGTTCACTCACCAGTTTGTCCGGCTTGGTCAGCGAATCGAGACCACGACCGTCGATGTATTCCATCGCCATCACCAGCTGGTCATCGATGACGCCCACATCGAAGATGCGGCAGATATTCGGGTGGTTCAGCTGAGCGGCGATCTGAGCCTCTTGAATGAACCTCGCCCGCATCTGCTCCTCTTTGCGAGGCTCGAACTGCGGGATTTTGAGGGCCACCTTCCGCTTGAGAGTCGTGTCCTCAGCCAGGTACACCACACCCATCCCGCCTTTTCCGAGTTCGCCAATGACCTTGTACCGACCAAGCGTCTTGAACTGCGGGGCCGGGCCGGTTATCGATTGCGGCTGGGTGCCCACCTTTGGGTCGCCGGTCAGCTGTGTGTTGACCACGGCCTGAGTCGCCAAGACAGCGCTTGCGGGTGGGCTCACGACCGGAATGGTCTGACCTTGATTTTCCGGATCGTTCGTCACAAGGCACCTCGTGAGTGATAGAGCACTCTGTTTCATTGATCAGCTTGCATCAGTGTAATTCCATCAAGGGACGTGAGCCATCGACTCTTTGGCTATCGCTTTCGTTGCTTCTGAGCCTCCAGCTGTCGCTTGCGGGCCGCTTTCTGGGCTTCTTGATTGGCCTTGATCTGGAACGACTCCATTCGTTTCTGGGCGGCGGTGACTGCGGGCTTGATAGACAGCGTGCGACCCGTGAAGGCCAGTTCGTCGGCTCCGATGGCGAGGGTGGCTGATTCGGTGCGGAAGGCGAACATCCCGATCACGGAGACGGCGAACTCCACCGATTGCTCGGCGGGCCATTCCGGGACAAAGGCCGAGCCGCCGCGATTGACGGTGCCGTGGGCCTGGCGAATCAGGACGAACTTGTTGTCCTGCTCTGGGTTGATGCCCATCAGCAGTGACAACCCGCTGAGGACTGCCATCTGACCGGCCTCGTTATCGTTGTACAGCTGCTTGTTGACTCCCACATCGACCACGATCAGCACGTTGTGCAGGGTTTGCCCGGTGGTGTTCTTCACCCGGAAAGCCTCGACGCCGTCCTCGGGGCGCGGGGACCAACTGGGGGTGAAGCCCGTGTTGATTCCCACAGCTGCGTCTCGCGGAGTGATTGTCGCAGTCAGCTTCTGGCGGAGCTGGTGATCTGCCAGTTGGCCGGAGTATCCGATTAGCGCGTGGGCAATCTGTTTCTCCAATACCTGTTGCCGCAGACCTTCGAGGCTTTGGACGACGCCCAGACCATCGCTGAACTGCCTTTCGAGCGAGTCGTCCCCGTCCGCCAGTTGCGAAATGGCGTTCTTGATGAGGGACGCGGACACGAGCGGTGCAGCGACGGCAGTTCCGCCGACAATGGCCTGCTGGGTTTCCTGCCGCTTCGCCTGGAGTGCGGCCCGTAACTCCTCAATGCCCAGCCTCAGCTCCGCCATCTCGCGGGCCGGGACGGAGGTTGACTCCCGTAGCTTGGCGAGCGCCTCGCGATCATAGGGAGCGGGAAGCAGCTGCCCCTTCATAGCGTAGGCGTCAGTCGACAGCCGGACCGCGCTGCGGAGATCGTGCTGCGGCTCGTCGGCATGGGTCACGCTGCTCAGGAAGAGGACGCAGCCCAGCCAGAACAGAACCCAACGAACCGAATGACGAACGACATGAGATCGAGTCATGCTGGGACTCCATGAGTTGTGTTAAAGTCTGACACCGTGGGAAGCCAACCGCTCCGATTCAGAACGCTCGCTGAGCGAAAGGCAATGTTTTGGGGTTGAACGTCATTCGGTGGCAATGATACCGTAGTTGGCATGAGTACCATCACCGAAATTGAACAAGCGATTGAGCGGTTGCCCGCTCCGCAAGTCGATGAGCTCGCGCACTGGCTCGAAGCCCATCGTGCTAACCGAGCGACTACGTTGTCGGTCGACGCTTGGCTGAACAGGGCGCGGGGAGCTGCTCGCCCGGATGCCACCACAGAGGACGTGATGTCTCTGACACGCGGTGATGAATGAGCGGTCTGCTGTTCAATACGAACGTGCTGCTCGATATTGCGACTGCAGATGTCACGTGGCTGGCTTGGTCGGAAGCACAGTTTCGAGCCGCAGCAGCACAGGGTCCGATTATGATCAACCCCATCATCTATGCGGAACTGGCACCCGCTTTCGCCTCGTAAGCGGAACTTGACTCGTGGCTTGATCCCGCCGTCTTCGAACTGCTCCCACTGCCATACACCGCCGGTTGGCTGGCGGCGCAAGCGTTCTTGAAATACCGAAGAGCAGGCGGCCACAAGAGTTCCCCTTTGCCGGACTTTTACATCGGAGCCCACGCCGAAGCCGAGAGATTGACTCTCGTAACTCGCGACGCCGCTCGCTATCGCACCTATTTCCCAAATGTCGCTTTGATCACTCCGTAGCCGGTGCGAGCGTCGGCCGGGATGGGTCAGTTCGGGCATGATGACTCACTCTTGGAAGTCTCGTCAGTAGTCTGTCATTCCACACACTCGCATCCGACCTGGTTGATCAGGCGTCAGGGTGAGCCGGTCCTCCGTCACCGCCAGTGGTCCTGCAACCCAGACGCTCAAAGCAGAGTCTGGACCACCCCGCCAGTGCTCAGACGCCCGGCTACTGAAATCGGACGGTTGATGGTCGCATCACGCTCCAAGACTCTGGCGGCCCAGAGCGACCGCCAGTGGCACCCGGCGGACACGAGCGGAGCGGCGATGGCAGCGCCGCCAATGATGGCCTGCTGGGTCTCCTCTCGCTTCGCTTGGAGCGCGGCCCGTAACTCCTCGACACCCAGTCTCAGCTCTGCAATCTCGCGGGCGGGAACGGAGGTTGATACCTGAAGTCCGGCGAGCGCCTCGCGATCATAGGGAGCGGGAAGCTGCTGCCCCTTTATGGAGTAGGCGTCCGTCGACAACCGGACCGCGTTGCGGAGATCGGGGTGCGGCTCATCGGCATGGGTCACGCCGCTCAGACAGAGGACATACACCAGCACAACGAGAATGTACGTTCTCATCGGACGCACTCCCCGATAGAAATCATGATCTGTTGAAATGACGCTTTTCATTGAATCAGCACTCACTTGCCGCTTGTACCCTATTCGGCAGATCAGGTGCCAGCGACTTCCGGGAGTCCTGTCCAAATGACGGTCCCGTCAGGACGTTTCACCGAAAAATTGCGGAACCGAGTTACGGCATCATACATCGACACGCCGCAGCGTCCTCGTACAAATTCTGGGTCGTCGCTGACGAATTCTTGCTTGCCATCGAGGTAGCAGGTCACTTTCGCACCACGGACCTCCAGCCTCACGGTATACCAGCGGTCGGCTTGAATGACTCCCGGCTTCCCCTTTCCAGCCGCACGTGTCCACTGACCCGCCTTATTGCGAGACACGTCGTGGAAACTGTTTCCGTAGTTTCCAACTGCATATTCGTAGTAGGTGACCAATCCAGTCTGATGGAAAACCGCTTTGAAACCATGGCTTCCGCCTGTTTTCTTGGCATCAAACGAGAAGTCGTAGTCACTCCAGTCAGGGCTGCCAAACAAGAGCTGCACATTACGATTTCCGAGTTGCGATTGAACGAGTTCGTCGCCTTCAATGCTCCAAGCTCCACCATTGGTGGTTGCACGGCGATCGATGTTTGGTGGTGTGACGGAAGCCGTTTCCGTTTCATTGGACTTTTGCATATTGGCATTCGAAGCCTGTTCATCAGGCACAATCTCGAAGTATTCCGCACCAATGAATCCCCATATTCCGGTCTTGAGATCGACGATCTCAAGCGTCACAAGCTTTCCTCGCAAGCCTGAGATGTCCCATTCAACACAAGTCGGATTGTTGTCGTTGTAAGCCCCTGTACGATGGACAATCTTCTCATCGACTTTCAACGCAACGTAGAGGCTTGGAGCTGCCCCACCGTGGACCCAGAACTTGAGTGTGTTGGCATCTTGGGGGACGACGAAGCGCTGAAAAAGTCGTCCCGTCGCTTCTTGTTGTCGTTGAGAATAAAATGCGAGTGTGTGCATAGCACGTTTTTTGGGAGTTCCGTAATCGTACAACTGAAAGGTGCTTGCGCCGCCTTCGCATTCCCAGCCTTCAATTCCATTTGAGAAGTCCCCATTTCGAAGGCCTACTTCCGTGTCAGGCAATGTCAATTCACGAATCCGCACCGACCGAAAGGCGACTTCGCCCGTGTGGCTTTGGAGGAGGATGTGGCCGGTCTGGCGAGTGCCGATATTCTCCTTGCCGGCTTTGATGGTGGACTGTGCGATCGCCTGTCGGAACTCATTGCTGGCCGTGTCGTAGCGAACGATTCGCCCGCCATTCAGCCAGTGTTCGACAGTGGTGCCCCGGCACACGATCCGAGTCTGGTTCCATTCACCGATGGGCTTCGTGGCGGAGATTGATGGAGCGATCACACCATAAAGTGATCCAGAACGTCGGTCAGGGGTGAGTACCGATGAATCAAACGAAGCGTCGTCGGCAATCGAATACTCGTTTCCGGCAAAGACGTTATACATGGCATTGGATTGTTCGCGATAGTAGATGCCACTGTTCCCCCCTTTCCCGACGCGCCATTCCGCCTCCAGCTCGAAGTCGGAATACTCGTTTCGAGTGATCGCGTTGCCTCGCCCCCCGGTGGAGACGAGTTGGCCTTTATCCACTGAAAACGGCCCCAGCGTGGACCAGCGGCTGACATCGGTGCCGTTGAACAGCGGGGTCCATACGTCCTTATCGGATGGATCGAGTTGACCTTGTGGGGTTTCCTTCGGAGCCCCGGTGGTATTCAGCTCCCCTTTCACTTCCACGGTCCCATCTGGCTTCGTCTTGAAGCTGAACCAGAACGTGATCCCCAAGAGGAACGCCGCAGCTCCCCCCGCAGCCCACAGGGCCCAAGCCGGGATCGCTCCCGGCGGTTTGCGGCGGGTTGGCATCGTGAGGGACGGTTGCGATTTGATCGACTCGATGTCACCGAGATCGAGGAGCAGGTTGACCGGTGCCGGGGCCACTCGCAGCAGTCCCGGTGGCAGCTGTCCGACGAGCGACTGGCCCGCTGGCTTGGCCTTCCCCTTCAGCCAGGCGTCCAGATCCTTCGCGATCTCGGCCATGCTCGCGTAGCGGTCCGGGGCCTCCTTGGCGATGGCCCGCATCACGATTGCATCAAGGGCCGGATCGACATCAGGCTTCCGCTCGGTCGGGCGAATCTGCGGCTGGGTGACGAGTTTGACGAACCACGCGGTCGCGGGTTCCTCGTCATCGACATCATACGGCAGCTTCCCAGTCAGCAGTTCGTACAGGATGATGCCGAGGCTGTAGATGTCGCACTGCGGGCCGAGCTGGGCTTCCCGGCCAGACCACTGCTCCTTGGACATGTAGCACGGGGTGCCGACGATCATGCCGCTTTTGGTCAGCTCGGTCGTCCGGGCTTCCAAGCTCTTGGCGAGGCCGAAGTCCATGACCTTGGGCTCGATCACCTTGGTCACCGGATCAGCCTTGGGGAGCATGATGTTCCCGGGCTTCAAGTCGCGGTGGATCAACCCCTTCTGGTGAGCCGTTTCGACGGCGATGGCGACCTTCCGCACGAAGTAGACCGCCTGCCGCTCGCTGATCAGTTTTCCCGCCTTGGTGAACCCCGAAAGCGTCTTGCCGTCGATGTACTCCATCGCCATCACGTACTGGCCGTCGATCACCCCTACGTCATAGATCTGGCAGATGTTGATATGCGAGAGTTGAGCGGCCATCTGGGCTTCGCGAACGAAGCGGGCCTGCATCTGTTCGGCCTTGTCCGGCTCGAACTGCGGGATCTTGAGGGCCACCTTCCGCTTCAGCACCGTGTCGTCCGCCAGGTAAACCACTCCCATCCCGCCGCGTCCCAATTCGCCGATAATCGTGTACCGCCCCAAGGTCTGAAACTGCGGGGCGGGGGCGGGGCCGACTATCGACTGCGGATGCGTCGCGACCTTGGCGTCGCCGGTCATGAGGGTGTCGACCTTCACCGGCGGCGACTCCGGCTGTCCAGTGGGCGCGGGAGAGGGCACCCCGACTGCGGACTGGACAGCCAATCCCGGTTGCGAGGGATTGATCATCGAGCGGCGTTTCGGCTGTGGGGGTTCGGATGACGACATGACGCTGGCCTCTGATCAAGAAATCATCATTTTGAATGCATCTGCATTATTCGGAATGATACGAAAAGTGGCCCGTGAATTCGATGACCGGAGTCTTACAGGCTCATCTACCGATCTATGGTCAGGAAGAGTTCTCCGACTCCTAACCGCTGAACACGGGGACTCACTTCCCCATCGACTGCTGCAGCTTCAGGCCGAACCCAAGCAGTCCCTTGGAATCGGCAGCATCAACTAGTCGACGCATAATCCGCAGATCGGATTCGGACATGTCGTCCTTGAGTGCCTCAATCAGTACGCTACCCAGCGTCTGAATCGTGGCGTCGGCGACGAGAAACGGCTGTTGCAGGATGGCGTTGGTCTGGAGGGCGATGACTTGTTCGACGTTGCCCTTCCGATCACAGACGAAGCCCAGATTGGTCCATCCGTCACCGCTGGCTTCCCAGTCAAACCGGTAGACCAGCGCGAACTTTCCGGGGATCACGTCTCCATCGCCATCAGTCACGTACTTGACGCTCTTGGCGGAATGACTGGTGTAGTTGGCACCAAGATGGGCGTATCCGAGAATGAACTTGCCAGTCGACTGCTTGTCCAGGAAGGTCTGGGCCTTGTTGATCGCCGTTTGTGAGGGTTCCTCAGCCCGGACCAACCCACCGACCGGAAGGAGGCTGGCGAGCGAAACGACGGTGACCATCAGGAGGGAGCGGAATGCGAACATGGGATTCTGCCTTCGAATTCGGAGTGACCAAAGCCCAGTTACGGTGCGACTGCATTCAGTCGCGGACCCCGCTGCCAGAGCGTTCAGAACCACCCGTCGCATCCGCAACAAGCTGGCTCTACCCCTGAAATGGCGGTCCGGAACGGATCTGTCCGCACAATTTTGAGATTTCCTTGAACTGGACGCGAAACTGCCTTCATGGATTCGATGCAACTATTCCGTAACAACCAGCCCGTCCTGGAGTTGCGACCTATCGCTTTTCTGTCTGGACTGACAAACCAGCTCGGCCAAGTCTTCCCATTCCGCCGGACTGTGGCATTTGAAATCGAAACTTCAGCTCAATTCACATACGCGGGCACCTTGGACATCGGAGCCATGCCTCCCGAAATCCCGATGCCGTCAGGCATTCCGAAATTCCTCGATATCGTCGGATGAAACGGAAATACCTTCAGATCGCGCGGACTGTTCCTCCCCCGGTGTCGTCTCTCTACAGTAGACCCCAACGAACGGCTGCACCCACGATGAACACCACTCCGACCACTGACGATTTGTTCGAACCGTATCGCGGCTATCTGTGGGCGCTCGCGTATGCCCAGCTCGATCGGCGGTTACAGGGGAAGCTCGATGCGTCGGACATTGTGCAGCAGACGCTTCTGAAGGCTCACGAGTCGCTCCCTCTGTTGCGCGACCGCTCTCCGGCGGTGCTGGCCGCTTGGCTGCGAGCGATTCTCGCGTCGGAGTTGACGGATGCCGTGCGGCACTTTCGCCGCGATAAACGCGACATTGCCCGCGAACTCTCCATCGCAGCTGACCTCGATCAATCCGCAGCGGGTTTGGAGAACTGGCTCGCAGCCGACCAGACCTCGCCCAGTCTCGCCGCCGCCCGCAATGAGGAGTTGTTACAGCTGGCCAACGCCTTGTTGCAACTCCCGCTGGACCAGCGCGAGGTCGTGATCCTGAAGCACCTCCGCGACCGCCGATTGCAATCAATCGCCGACGACACGGGCCGCACGACCGCGTCCGTGGCGGGCCTACTGCGACGCGGGCTGGCCAAGCTGCGAGAGATTCTCGACCCCAGCGAACTCGGGCAATCCCGGTGAGCCGGGCGGCGTCAGCCCCCGGACGGGTTGGACGCGGGTCAACGCTCGCGGAATCCGGGGCCTCACGGCCACCGGCTCACCGGTGAGCCGGGCAGCGGTTGGCATTTCTAGTCTGTTGAGCGTACAACGATCTCTCCTTTTCTTGGCGGGCTGACCATGAACCACACTCACACCCCCTCCGACAACCCGAAGCTCGACGCATTGCTCGCCGAGTATCTCGAAGCCATCGAGCGTGGCGACAAACCCGATCGCGCCCAGCTGGTCGCCGTGAACCGCGATCTCGCGGCAGAGCTGCAAGCGTTCTTCGCTGATCTCGACCGAGTTCAACGAGCGGCTGCCCCTCCCGCCGATCCCGCCCACGCCCCGACCGTCATCCGCTCCAACACCGATCCCACCCCCGGTGTCATCATCGGCGGTCGCTACAAGCTCCTCGAAAACATCGGCGAGGGCGGCATGGGCTCGGTCTGGGTGGCCGAGCAGCAGCGGCCTCTCAAACGCAAAGTGGCCATCAAACTCATCAAGCCCGGCATGGACTCCAAACAAGTCCTGGCCCGGTTCGAGGCTGAACGGCAAGCCCTCGCCGTGATGGACCACCCCAACATCGCCAAGGTCTTCGACGGCGGGCTGACCGACAACGGGCGACCGTACTTCGTGATGGAGTACGTCAAAGGGGTGCCGTTCACCGACTATTGCGACCGGGCCCGGCTGCCACTCAAGGACCGGCTGACGCTGTTCATCGCCGTCTGCTCAGCTGTCCAGCACGCCCATCAAAAGGGGATCATTCACCGCGACCTCAAGCCCTCGAACATTCTCATCTGTCTGTACGACGGCCACCCAGTTCCGAAGGTCATCGACTTCGGTCTGGCCAAGGCGATGCACCAGCCGCTGACCGACCAATCGATCTACACCGCCCACGGCGTGATGGTCGGCACGCCGCTCTACATGAGCCCTGAACAGGCCGAATCGAACAACCTCGACATCGACACCCGCACCGATATTTATTCGCTCGGCGTGGTGCTTTATGAGCTGCTCACCGGGTCCACTCCGCTCGAACGGCAACAACTCAAAAACGCCGCGTTCGAGGAGATGCTCCGCCTCATCAAAGAGGTCGAGCCCCCCCGCCCCAGCCTCCGCCTCAGCGGCAGCGACTCCCTCCCCAGCATCGCCGCCCAACGCAGCATCGATCCGAAACAGTCAAAATAATCTCTCCTCGGCGATCTGGACTGGATCGTGATGAAGGCGCTCGACAAGGAACGGAGTCGCCGCTATGAAACGGCAAACGGTCTCGCGCGGGATGTGGAACGATACCTGTATGACGAAGCGGTGGAGGCCTGTCCTCCGAGCGCGGTCTACCGATTGAAGAAGCTGCTGCGGCGGAACAAGGGGCGGGTACTGGCGGCGAGTTTGGTGCTGCTCGCGCTATTCGCCGGGACGATGGCCGTTCTCGCCGTCCAGGCCCGGGCAAACGCCAACCTGCGATCGGTCAATAACCAGCTCGACACGGCTAACACCGAACTTCAGTCGTCCAACACGCTCCTGGACCAGCAACGAATCCGCGCCGAGCAGCGTGAACAGCAGGCGATTGACGCCGTAAAGGGGTTCGGCGACGCCGTGACCAACAACGACAAACTGAAGACCAACCTACTACTCGCATCGCTCCGTAAGACTCTCTTGAACGAGCCGCTGGCCTTCTTCAAGAACCTCCGCTAGCGCCTCCAGGCCGATCGCGACACTCGGCCCGAATCCCTGGCTCGCTTGGCCCGGGCCAGCTTTGACTTGGAAAAACTGACCAACGAGATCGGCGACAAACAGGACGCACTGACCGCTTACCGGGAATCGCTAGCGATCCAACAAAAGCTGGTCAACGCCAACCCTACCGTCATTGAGTTCCTGAGCGACCTGGCACACAGCAACAACAACCTCGGGATCTTGCTGAATGAAACCGGCCAGCCGGGTGAGTCGTCACTGGCGTTCGAGTCGGCGATGGCGATCTGTCAGAAACTGGCAGACGCCAACCCCACCGACACCGACTATCAGAGC
>JANPCU010000122.1:0-4187 GCA_031431195.1 Planctomycetota bacterium
GGTGGGCCTGCGCCCAGAGCGGCTGGTCCCACCCTACGGGTCTTACGCCGTCGGCGTATCGTTAATCACGGTACACGGGGTCTTGCGACTGATCCGCTTCATCAGGGAAGTCAGCACGCGACCGGGGCCAATCTCATAGAACTCGTCGATCCCGGCGGCGAGCATCGCTTTGACGCCGTCTTCCCAGCGCACGGGGTGCAAGACCTGCCGCACAAGGATGTCGCGAATCTCGGCGGGGTCCGTATGGCTGGCCACGTCCACGTTCGAGATGACTGGAATGCGTGGCGGCTGAATCGAAACGCTGGCCAGAGCAGCTGCCAGCTTCTGATCAGCGGGCTGCATGATGGATGTGTGAAACGCGCCAGCCACCGGGAGCCGCACGACTTTGGCATTCGCCGCCTCGGCCAGTTCCACGGCCCGGTTGACCCCAGCCTTCGTGCCGGAAACGACGAGGTTGCCAGGGCACAGGAAATTGGCAATTTGCACCTGCCCCGCTTCGGCAGCAGCCTGTTCACAGATCTGCTGGACCTGCTCCGGAGGGATCATCAGGATGCTGGCCATTCCGGACGGAGTGGCATCCGCAGCCGCCTGCATCGCTTCGCCTCGCTGCTTAACGACTCGCAGTCCGTCTTCAAAGGACATGGCACCGGCGAAGACGAGGGCGGTGTACTCGCCCAGGCTCAGCCCAGCTGTCATCTCACAGCGTTCCGGCAGGTCGGGCATCTCGGCCTTCACTTTTTCCAGGCAAGCGAGGCTCGTCACGAAGATTGCTGGCTGACTGATGGCGGTGAGGTCGAGTCTCGCAGCAGGCCCATTCGCACACACCTCGGCGAGGTCGTAACCGAGAATCTCACTGGCGCGAGCGAACAGTGCAGCGGCAGCCGGGTATTGCGCCGCGACCTGCAGGCCCATGCCCATGTGCTGGGCGCCCTGGCCGGGGAAGAGAAATGCGATGCGTGCCATGAGAGGGAATCGTAGAGGTTAAGGCGAGCCCCCGGCGTGAGCCGGGGTGTCAGCACGTGGGATGGTGAGCGGCAGAACAAGCAATCACGAAACAACGTCAACGCCGAGGGGCGGAGGCTGGCAGGACTCAACACCCCGGCTCACGCCGGGGGCTCGCCGGGATCTACCCCCAGTTGCCGACGACTTCGGTGATCTTCTCGTTCACCTTCCGCTCGTGGATCGTGCGGGTGGTACGGAGCGCATTGCGAATCGCGCGGGAGTCGCTGGAGCCGTGGCAGATCATACAGATGCCGTCGACACCCAGCAGCGGGGCACCCCCGGTCTCGTTGTATTCGAATTTGGACTGCAAGGTCTGGAACGCTTTGGCCCCGTGATGGCGTTCGGTGTCGAGTGACTTCAGCACCTCGGACGAGGTGACTTTCATCATCATGCTGGCCATGCCTTCGCTGACTTTCAGCACGACATTGCCCACGAACCCCTCGCAGATGATGACATCCGCGTCACCGAGATACAGCCCACGCCCTTCCACGTTGCCGATGTACTTTCCAGGGCAAGGTTGCTTGGTCAGGAGTGCGTGGGTTTCCAGGACCAGCTCAATCCCCTTTCCTTCCTCGCTGCCGATATTCATCAGGCCGACGCGGGGATCACTCACGTCCAGAATCGCTTGAGCATAAATCGCCCCCATCGCGGCATATTGATGCAGATGCTCGGGCTTCGCTCCGGGATTCGCCCCGACATCCATCAGGACCGCCTGCCCCTGAATGGTCGGCAACACGACCGCGATACCGGGCCGCTTAATCCCCTTCAGAAACAATCGCGTCCGTAGTCCGGATGCCACCACCCCGCCGGTATGGCCCGCACTCACGACGGCGTCGACTTCCTTCGCAGCCATCAGCTTCCAGCAGGTCACGATCGAGCAGTCCGGCTTTTTCCGGAGGGCGTCCATCGGCTTTTCTTCCATGCCGATGAAGTCAGCGGCGTGAACGACCCTCAATCGGTCCCCGGAATACCCGGAATCTGTCAGCTGTTTGTCCAGCAGTTCGCGCTGACCGACCAGCAGGATTTCCAGCTGGGGATCGAGTTGCAGAGCCTCAATGGCACCTGCGATGTTGATGCCGGGCGCAAAATCCCCGCCCATCGCGTCTAACGCGATCCGCATGTGCAGTGTCCGTCCAGAGGGGAGAAGGAACTGGAACCGGCGAGATTACTCACCCTGTTGCGGAATCATCAGCCGACCGTGGTAATACCCACAGTTCGGGCAGATGACGTGCGAGGGAACCGCCGTGCCGCACTGGGAGCAGAATTGCAACTTCAGCGGTTGCACCGCATCGTGCGATCGCCGCATGTTACGCCGGGATTTGGATTGACGCTTCTTCGGAACGGCCATGACGCCAGCCTAACTCTATGTGTCTGTGTGACTTCCCGCGATCGAATGCCGTTGCGATCGCTCCTCGACCGGAATGATTCTGGTCCAGGACGGAGTATGGTAAGGGCAGGAATCCGAGGGGTCAAGCGAGCGTAACTCCTGTTCTGGAAAAGGCATCCTGATCTTTCGTGTTTCTACGACAGCACCCCCGAGATGACTTGCCCCTCACTCAACCGATGAGGCCGATTCTCCGCATCGGTAATCAGTGTCTCGGGGGGCAGCCCCAGGCAGTGATACCCCGTGGCGATCAGGTCTTCGGGCTTCACCGGGTCTTTCGTGGGATAGGCCGCTTGCGAGTCGCTCTCTCCGTACACCATGCCGCCCTTCACTCCCCCTCCCGCCAGGACGACTGATTGGCAAGCGCCCCAGTGATCGCGGCCCGCGTCCTTGTTGATCTTCGGCGTGCGACCGAACTCTCCCAGCATCAGCACGAGCGTCTCGTCGAGCAGTCCGCGCTGTGTCAGATCTTCCAGAAGTGCTGAATACGCTCGGTCGAGCGATGGCAAGCAATACGGCTGCTTGAGCATCTCGTACCCGCTGATTTTTCCGAGAGAAGCTGTCCCGCCGTGGTTGTCCCAGACGTTCGCGACATCCCCGTTCGGGCAGACGTAATACCAAGTCATCGTGACCAGTCGCACGCCCGCTTCAATCAGCCGGCGTGCCAGCAGAATCGATTCTCCGTATTCGTTACGGCCGTATTGATCCCGCATCGAGTCCGGTTCCTTGGCCAGATCGAACGCTCCCTTGGCATCTGGCGAGGTCAGCAGGCTAAACGCCTGCTCGCGGAACCGATCCATGCCGCTCTGCGAAGAAGTACGCCGGAGGGCTGCGAGCTGGGCGGATCGGTCATCCTCTTCCAGCAGTGACAGGATCCCCCGTCGAGCCTGTAATCTTGCGGCATTGAGGTCTGTGGGCAATTCCATGCTGTGGGGCGGGGGGGCACTCACTTCAGCCGGAGCCTGAAGCTCTAGCGGATCAAAACGTGGCCCCAGAAAGCCCGCATGGGTTCCCGTGTAGACGACGCCGTCATGCCCGATCGGGCGCGGGACAGTGACACTGGCGGGCAAGGCACTGGGCGGGCTGAACTTGGACACGATTCCGCCCATGTTTGGGAAATCGCGACGGTTGCGGGCATTGCGCGGCACAGCCAGTGTGTTGTTCACCTGGCCAGTTAGCGTGTGATAGACACCGACCTCATGCGTGTTGCTTTCATGCGTAAATGAGCGCACGACACACATCTTGTCGGCGTGCTGCGCCATCAGTGGCAACTGGTCCGTAAACTGCATCCCTGGCACATTGGTCGAGATCGGGGCGAACGGACTGCGAACGCCATCCGGCGCGTTTGGTTTGGGATCCCACATGTCCATCTGCGGCGGACCACCCCAGAGATAGATCAGGATGCACGACTTGGCAGTACCCTGCCCCACCAGCGGCTGCGACGAGCGTAACGTGTCAGCCCGGAGCAAGCTCGGAAGCGTGACCGCTCCCAGTCCGACCTGGCCCAAGCGTAAAAGTGCGTCGCGACGATGCCACATGAGTGGTCTCCCGGAACACCGAGCCATCAAGAAGTGATCAACGAACGTTGATATTATCGTATCAACCCGTGGATCACTTGACGAGAGTTTCTCGTGCCGTGGGGAATTGTTTTGGGAGTCACAGGAGGATTGTCAGACAGGGCCTACGCATCGAAATCTTTCCAGAACCTGAGTCGAGATGGTAGTTTCCGTCGCGAGCGACACTGTGATGGGCGGCACGGATGCGGTTCGGTGTTGTGGATGTGAGGGAGTGACGAGCCATG
>JANPCU010000123.1:0-5607 GCA_031431195.1 Planctomycetota bacterium
CACAGCGATCAGCAGCCCCAGCGTGTCGACGAGCCAATGTCGCTTGCGGTCCTAGATTTTCTTGGCCCCATCGTCGCCTCGATCAGATCCTCCGACCTCGGTGGTCTTCACCGATTGCGTGTCGATACAGGCTGCGCTGGGAGTGGGTTCGCGCCCCGCTGCGACGCGCACTTGACCTCGAATCGCAGCCACCATCAAGGCCATCGTGCCGTCATCGCGCCACTGAGCGAAGTACTCATACACCGTACTCTTGGGAAGCAAATCATGCGGCAGCATGTCCCACTGACAACCGGTCCGTTGCTGATAAAAGATCGCATTAATGACCTCGCGCAAATCCACTTCGCGCGGCCGCCCGCCCGGCTTCTCCGCCGGGAGCAACGGCTCCAGAATCGCCCACTGCGCGGCCGATAAATCCGTCCCGTACGCCTTCCGAGATCCGCCGATTCCATCCGCCATGCTGCCGCACTCCTTGGCTTGGTGACGGCTCAAACATAGATGTTTTAATGGGTGATGTCAGCGCGGCTTTTCGGATAGCCTCTTAGTCCGCAACCTCGGCCTCGGGATCGGGCCTGGCGCGTGTCCCTCGACATCCGAGGACAAGCTGTCAGCTGCCACACGGAGGCACCTCTTGTCGTTCATCGGCCCCGACTCACGACAACCCGTTATGACGTAGCAACGACTCTGCCGATGGCTCGCGCCCCCGGAACTCTCGGAAGATCTCCATCGGATGCCGACTGCCACCGAGGGCCAGTACTGTGTCACGGAACCGCCGTCCGGTGGCTCGCACAGCGGCCTCCTGATCGAGACCCGCTTCCTCGAACGCCGAGAACGCATCCGCACTCAACACCTCGGCCCATTTATAGCTGTAGTAACCGGCTGCGTATCCGCCCGCAAAGATGTGGGAGAACGCACACAGGAACCGATCTTCGGGGAACATCGGCAGCACCGAGACTCGATCCATGACTCGCTTCTGAACGTCGAAAATACTCTCAGTCCCCTGCGGATCAAACGCCGAGTGCAGTTGGATGTCGGTCATGCCAAACGTCAGTTGCCGGAGCATCATCGACCCGGCTCGGTAGGTCTTCGCCGCCACCATCTTGCGGAACAGTTCATCCGGCAAGGCGGCACCCGTTTGATAATGCCGGGCCAGCTTGTCGAGCGTCGGGCGGTGATAGCACCAGTTCTCCATGAACTGGCTGGGAAGTTCGACAGCATCCCACTCGACCCCGCTGATACCTGCCGCATCGGGATAGTTGACCGTCGTCAGCATGTGTTGCAGGCCGTGGCCGAATTCGTGGAACAGGGTCTCGACCTCGCGAAAACTCATCAGCGACGGCATATCGCCCATCGGTGGGGTGGCGTTACACACGAGATACGCCACGGGGTTCTGGACCTCCGCACCCTGTGGGCGACGACTCAGGCAGTCATCCATCCACGCCCCGGGCCGCTTCGTCTCGGGCCGAGAGTAGGGGTCATAAAAGAACCCCGCGATCGGCTGTCCGGCCTCGTTACGGACTGCGTAGTACCGCACATCCGGGTGCCAGGTCGGGACCTCCGCATCTGGCTCCACGGTGATCCCGAACAGCATCGTCAACAGGTCGAACAGCCCCTGCAGCACAATCTCATGCGAGAAGTACGGCCGCAGCTCTTCGTCCTTGAAGTCATACCGTTCCTCCCGCAATCGCTCGGCCCAAAACGCCATGTCCCAATGCTCAATCGGCTCGTGTTGGGCTCGACTGCGGGCGAGTTCGGTGACTTGATCGAGGTCGCGTTTCGCCGCCGAGAGCGAGGCCGTCAACAGCGTCTCGAACATCTCCTCGACGGCGGCCACACTCGGGGCCATCTTCTGGGCGAGGCTCAACTCCGCATAGGACTTAAACCCCAACAGCTGGGCCTTCTCCTTCCGCAGAGCCAGGTGCTTGACACACAGTGCTGAGTTGTCGAGTTCCCCGAACGAGGCCCGAGTCATATACGCGCGGTACACTTGCTCGCGCAGCAATCGATGGCGGCAGTGCTGCATGAAGGGGTTGAAGATCGGCATCTCCAGCGTGACCCGCCACGGACCGTTCTCCGGCGTGGCTTCACTGGCCCCCTCGGGCTTCGAACGATTGAACGCCGACGCCGTCATCCGCCGCAGCGTCTCGGGCCAGCCCTCTGTGTCGGCTGGCGATTCGATCAACAGCGACCACGCCTTGTTCGAGTCCAGGACATGGTTCGAGAACTCTGTCCCCGCTTGAGACAAATCCGTTTCGATGGCGTTGAACCGCTCTCGCTCTGCCCCGGACAGTCCAATCCCGGACAGCTCGCAACTGAGAATCTTGCGATCAACGATCCGCTGCTGAGCGGCGTCGAGGCGGCTCCACTCGGGACCGGATCGCAAGGCTTTGAGTGCCTTATATGCGGGCTCACTCTGCGAGATGCGGAGGCCGAACTGCACCACTTCGGGCTGCACGGTTTCGAAGGCTTCTCGCAGCGGGTCAGAGTTCATCACTCCGAACAGGTGCGTCACCGGTCCCCAGCTACGCTCGAACATCCGATTCAGTGAGTCGAACACCTCGACCGCTCCGGCCCAGGTGGGCTGGATATGGGCTTCAATCTGCTGGAGAGCCTGCTCGCCTTGTGCCAGCGTAAATCTCACCGCCGGGACAATCTGCTCCGGCTGAATGCGATCGAAACGCGGTGTCCCCCGCTCGATCAACAACGGATTCGTAGCGAGTTCAGTGGGCAGGGAACCAAACAGGGTGTTCGACACGACAGGATCTCACTTCGCGAGAAGACAAAGACAGCTGTCCGAGGTTGTATGAGGAACCCGCCACAAGATCAATGCGTAGCCGGATTGGTCCGTCCTCTGCGGAAACCCCTCTCCGAATTCGATCTGGCGATTCACGGTCAAGGTTCTCGTGCGGGATGTCCTCAACATCACTCCCGAGCACGTCGCCCTCCCGATGTCGACAAAGGAGCGACCGTGACCCGCTCGATCGTCGACTCAAACTTCGGCGACAAACCTGTCGCCCCGCCGGTCTTCAAAGCCAGCCTCCCCCAAGTGTTCACGCCTGCCAGAATCACAGTGAGTGCGGACGCGACGATTGCGGATAGGTGATTGGGGCAGATTGTCGTGGATCGTATGGATCCACTGCTCATCGCGACTCGCCAAGCCCGGCGCTTCCTCCCGTTTCAAGTGGATCGTGTTGGCCCAGCTGACAGCGGGGGGTGGGTTCGCGAGGTGGGACTGTCTCCGCAAGGCTCGACGGCAATCGGCGGGACGGGGATCATGAGAGAGTTTCTCGTTGCGCTCGGCACTGGCTGACGCGACGGGTTGCTGGTCTGGGGAATTGCCCCGGGGGAATGCACTCGCGTCGACTTTCCGGGTACGCTCAACCTCCCTTATCGGGCGTGTTCGAGTTATTCTATGAATGAGCAGTGTCACCGGAGAGGTGACTCGGCCCACTCATACTCTTCGGCCTTATGGCCTTTCCCTGGCGAGAGTTCTCATGCGAGTTCCCCTGCTTCTCTGTTTGGTGCTTTCGACGACGACTCTTTCTGCCGGTGAGTGGCCCAGTTGGCGGGGGCCGCAAGGGAATGGGATCGCGGAGGGTGAGAAATACCCGACGCAGTGGTCAGCCACCGAGAATGTTAAGTGGAAGACGCCGCTACCGGGATCGGCGGGGTCGACACCGGTGGTGACCGGGTCGTTGATCGCGCTGACGTGTGCCGAGCGAGATGACCAGGACCAGAATGGCAAGAACAAGGTCTGGGGGCTGAACCGCGAAACGGGTGAAGTACTCTGGAAGACAGAAGTCGGCAACGAGAAGCCCGGCAAGCACAAGAAGGGGAGCGGCTGTAACCCGTCGCCGGTCACCGATGGGAAGCACCTGTTCGTGTACTTCAAGAGTGGCGACTTCGCCGCTCTCGATCTGACGGGGAAGATCGTCTGGCACAAGAACTTGCAGAAGGAATACGGCGAGGACACGCTCTGGTGGGACTTGGGGTCCAGCCCCGTGCTGACCGAAAAGCATGTGGTCATCACAGTGATGCAATCGCCGCCGTCGCCGTCGTATATTGCCGCCTTCAATAGAGAAAACGGCGAGGTCGTCTGGAAGGTGCTGCGAGAACTGGGGGCCCCGGAAGAGGCCGCTCAGAGCTACTCGACCCCGGTCGTGACGACATTCGAGGGGCAGGAAACACTCGTCAACGTCGGGGCCGACTTTGTCACCGCTCACGCCGCAACCGATGGCCAGGAGCTGTGGCGAGTCGGGTCGCTCAATCCCGAGGTCAACAAGTACAACCGCTCGATCGCCTCCGCAGCTGTCGCAGAGGGAATGGTGATCGCTCCGTACTCGCGCGGGGGGATGTTGCACGGAATTCAGCTCGGCGGGACGGGAGACGTGACGAAGTCGCATGTCGTGTGGTCCAAGCCGGGGATCTCAGCGGATGTGCCGACCCCGATTGCGGTCGGAGGCAAGACGTACGTCCTGACCGACAAGGGCGTTCTCGCCTGCCTGAACATGGAGAACGGTGAAGTGCTCTGGCAGTCTGAACTCGAGAAGAATCGCCACGCTTATAGCGCGAGTCCGATTCTGGCTGGCGGCCACCTGTATGCGATTCGTGAGGACGGGAAGACGTTCGTGGCCGAGGCCGGTGCCGCCTTCAAATTGATTTCGCAAAACAGCCTGGGCGAGGAAGAGACCGTCGTCGCAACCCCGGTGTTCATCGACGGTCAGATTCTGATTCGCACGTTCGAGGGGCTCTACTGCATCGGGAAGTGAGTCAAGTATGACGGATGTCTTCGTCCGTCAGTGCTTCGACTGACGAGTCCCGCCAGACCTCCGAAGTCTTCGGAGACTTCAGAGGTCTCCACGCTCTCACGAGGCCCGACATGCCGATCTCGTCAACTCGACCTGACCTCAAAGCTCTCTCGCTTCGCGTCTTCGACCGCGCACTGCATCCTGAATTGTATCCCCGTGTCATCACGGCGCGGGTCAAGTCGGGTGAGTTTAGTTGCGTGTTGTCCTTGGGCGAGGCGGGGCATGTGATCCTCGTCTCGCTGGCGGGAGAGTCCGCCTGCGAGACGTTGCTCGCTTCGTCAATCGCCTTGCCGCAGCGCGGGCAACAGCTGACGTTCCCATTGACCACTGAGCGGGAGGAGACACTGGACCTGGCGGGGGTGTTCCGCTGGCAAACGCGGGTGGAGTTCGAGACGTATGACCGCGAGGAATTCCTCGCCGCCCAGGAGCGGTGGGAGGCCGATGCGCGGCGAGCGTTTGTGAGTCGTGAGTTCGGCGGCGGACACCGACTGCAGCCTCCCGCGTTGAGCGGTGTCTCTCTCGATTTGTCCTACGACGCGGTGTCGTTTCAGGCGTGGCATACCTTTCCGGACAATCTGGCCATCTGCCGTGTGCATTCGCGGTATGAGAGACTGTAGAGTGGAATTCATTCCGTTCTTGCAGGGCAACGAGCGTCATGAGTACATGGTCAATGAGAGTACAGGAAGAGGAACTTAGAACACTAATCTTCGCTGTTGGACACAGATCCGGGTGTGGGAGGCCATCTGGATCAGTGTAGATAAGCGAAGATTAGTGTTACAGATTTCTGACTAAATAACCCACA
>JANPCU010000124.1:0-19263 GCA_031431195.1 Planctomycetota bacterium
CACCGGGAAACTGGGCAATCCAGGCCGACCTTCAAAAGTGATCCGGGAATTGCTGGTAGGAAACATGCCCCACGAAGATCGATGACACCTCAATCGAGTGTGCCGGAAATGACGTCGGGGAGTCGAAAACGACTCCCCGACCTTGTAACTTCCGCTGAGATCACACGGTGCATTCCGGCACGGCGTACCCGGCACGGTAGGGGCGGGTCAGCAGGGCATTCGCGGCCTCGTTGTCATGGAACCGTTCGGTGGCGGGGTCCATTTCCAGCCACGGGCCGACGCTGATCGACGGCAAATCAAGATTAACACCGTTCGCCTTCAGGTGCTCGCCCATGCGGTCCAACGAGTCCGCGATAAACACGCTCCGCTTCTCGGATGCGACAGCTTTCTCGAAGGTCATCTTGGCTCCCAATCGATGCGAGATCGTGCCGGTATGGCACAAGGCACTGGAAAGATGCCCTTCGAGAATGTCGGCGTTGAGGTTCTCCCGCTTCCGCGTCCGGACACAGTCGAGGAAGTTGACGAAGTGGTTGCCGCCGCCCGACCACTTCTTGACTTCCTTGTGGTCGTTGTCAAAAGCCACGGCCCCGGAGTAACTCGGGATCACCACATACCCTTGCTCGCACTGCACGATGACGCCGACCTGCGAACCACGGTAGGAATCCATCCCGCCCTTGTAGTCCATGCCCGACTTCGGCAGGCCCCGCGTTTCGAAGATCAGCGGCGCGGCTGCGTAGCCGTGGTAGACGATCTGGGTATTGGCGGTATCACCCGCGTCTTCGTAGCCGAGTCGACCGCCGATGCTCATGACCTTGGGGGAGAGCTGTTGCTCACCGAGGAACCAGCGGGCGATGTCCATCTGGTGAATCCCCTGATTCCCCATGTCGCCGTTGCCGGTGTTGTAGTCCCAGTGCCAGTCATAGGAGAGACGCGGCCGGAACAGCTCGCGCTTCTCCGCCGGTCCGCACCACAGGTCGTAATCGATGTAGGCCGGAATCTGCAGCGGCTTGTCAAGCTTGCCAATCGATGGACGCGGCTTGTAGCAGGTGCCGATCGCGTACTGGATCTTGCCGAGCTTCCCTTCACGCACGAAGGCCACAGCCTCTTTGAGGCTCGGGCTCGAACGCGACTGCGTACCGCACTGGCAGAGTCGGCTCAGCTTGGTCGACCACATGGCCGCCTGACGACCTTCCCAGACGTTGTGGCTGACGGGCTTCTCGACGTAGACATCCTTGCCCGCTTGCATGGCCAGGATCGCGATCAGCGAGTGCCAGTGGTTCGGGGTGGCCGTCGAGACGGCGTGGATCTTGGGATCGTTCAGCACCTCGCGGAAGTCCTTGACGAACTTCGGTCGGTAGCCGGTCTTTTTCTCGACCTCGCCGCAGCGTTTCTCCCCCTGCTGCTCGTCCGCATCGCACAAGTACTGGACCTCGACATCGGTGCGGCCCGCGAACTCGCTGATGTGCTCGCCACCACGACCGCCGACCCCGATGATCGCAAACCCGATCTTCTCGTTCGGACTCTTGCTGGCGGGTTCATCCTCAGCCTGGAGATGAACGACTTGCGAGGCCGACAGCGCAGCTGCGCCGAGCGCAGCCCGACCCAGAAATGAACGACGATTGATCGACATAAAGAGACTCCCGAGGCTGAGTGAGGGCCAGCCCGTGCGAATGGGGAGCCGACCTGTGAGCAGTCATTGATGGGTGAGTCTAGCTGCCCCAGAAAAAGATGTCACGGGAGTGGGAGGGGGGATTACCGTCCCGTGTGTGCGTCTTTATCGTCGGTGAACTGACCCCAACGGGGTCGCGTCGCGTAGCCCAGGGTTGTCCGCATGGCGGGACACCCTGGGTTGACGACTGTTTCGCCAATTCCAACCCCAACGGGGTTGCGTCAGGTGTGGACGCAACCCCGTTGGGGTTGATGCTTTTCCGGTCCGATTCCCCCAGGGTCTTCCGCTGCGCGGCCAACCCTAGGCTACGAGGCGAGGCCCCGTTGGGGTCGAAGACCTCGCGGATTCACGATTCACCGACGATGGAGACGCACTCACTACCGTCCCCAGTTGCTCCAGGTGATGGAAAGTTGCAGGATGGTGGCCAGGCTGACCCAGACGAAATACGGTCCCTGCGCAATTGCCACCCAGCGATAATGCTTCCAGACCGCAGCGACCATCCAAATAATCGTGCCCCACACGATGAGGATATCGATGGCTGCCAGAGGGAGATTTCTCCACCCGAACTGGATCGGAGTGAAGATCAGATTGGCGACGAGGTTGATCGCAAACGGCACCGCCACGGTCCACGGCACCTTGCGGCGTATCGCAGCCACGAAAACAGTCCCGAAGCTGACCACAATTATGGGATAGAGGATCTGCCAGATCAGTCCAATGGTGCCGGGAGCGGGCGTCCAAGACGGCTTGCTGAGGGAGTTGTACCAGTCGAGCCAGGGCATGCGATTCTCGAAGCGACAGGAGGAAGGGCAGAGCCTGTTTCATTCATAGGCCACTGCGGTCCCGCAGGCAACTCGTGGCAGGGATTCTTAGCTCATCAAAGCGAAAAACATCCGCAGTCTTCCGAGACTTCGGATGTTTGCGGTGAGGCTCCCATTGAGTTCAGTCGGGCAAGGCAACAGATTCCTTCGACGGGACTTCCTGCCTCTGGCGTTCGATGGCCTGGGCCCAGATCCGGTAGATATCGAGTCGAGCACTGAAGAATGCGTGGACGACTTCGGGATCCCACTGAGTGCCGGAACCGCTCGCCAGCACGCGCTCGACCTCTTCCCGGACCATCCCCAAGCGGTAGGGGCGATCACTCCCCATGGCATCAAATGAATCGGCCACTGCCAGGATTCTGGCCATGCGGGGGATCGCCAGGCCCGTCAGCTTGTGGGGATAACCGCGTCCGTCGAATCGCTCATGGTGGTGCAGAACGCCGGGCAGTAGATGACTCAGGTTCTTCAGTTCCCGCAGGATCGTATGGCCCACCTCCGGGTGTTGCATGACCATCCGAAACTCCAGAGCGCTCAGTGCCTCGGGCTTTTGCAGGACTGTGTCACCGAGTCCGATCTTGCCGATATCGTGCAGCAATCCCGATTGATAGATCGCCTCGATCTCGGATGGGGGCAGTTGCAGCTCCTCCGCGATTCTCTGGGCAACCAGAGCCACTCGCTCGCTGTGACCCCGGGTGTAGGGGTCCTTCGCGTCGAGGGTCGAGACGAGCGAACGAATGAAGGCGAGAACCATCTCCTCCTGATCACGAAACAGCTCGACGAGTTGCCTGTGTGACGACAGAATTCCACCGATCGATTTCAGCAGGTTCGCTTCCTCCGTCCCCAATTCTCGCCCAACCTTTGGGTTGGCCAGAACCAGCCAGCTGTGCAGCTGGTCGGCGACGAACAAGGGCACCGCGACCAGCGATCGTACCGTCGGAAACCGCAGCCGGAGCGGGGACGTGTCGATATGATTGCGAACAAGAATCTGCGGAGCACGATCACCCAAAACATCCAGGATCAACGCTTCAATCTCAGCCCCATCCAGCTCCCACGCTCCATTCAATTGGGAGGCTCCTGAACGACCTGGACTCGGGCAGAGAGCCGACAGCTCCGTCTCACTGATCTCGCGCATCCGGTCTAGGACAGCCGCAGTCAGAGTCAGAGGGTCAATGTCCGGTCGCAGGTACTGAGCCAGATCCTGGAGCAGGATCACTTCTTCAGAAACCTGTCCCAGTTGGCCGACGACGGACATCGTCGTCAGCTGAGCGTCCGCATTGATCTGTTCGTGCCGCATCAAATCGTGGGCCGACTGTAACAGTCGGATAGTCAACTCGGGGCGGATTCCCGAATGCTTCTCGGCCCAGGTTTGCAGCGTGATGTCGGACAGACCGGCCTGGCTGGCCGCCCGACAGATCGATTCGGGAATCTGATCGTGCCGACGTAGCAGCAGTCCTCCGGCGAGTAGATCCGTCCCAGGGACTCGGATCCCGTAGACCCACACTCCTTGATTGCGATTGAACTGAACAGCGACGGGACTGGTCAGAAGCACTCTCGTCAGATCGGAAGCCAGGTCTCCTCCCAGCAACATCGCCATCCCGCTAATAAATCGTCCCTCCACGGCGTCAATCGCCGACAGTGTGAGCCCGCACAACTCCTCGCATCGGCCCAGCAAAGCGGAATGCGGGACGACGTACTCATTCACCGACCTCGGCAAGCAGTCCGGCATCCTGTCGCTGAAGGACTCGTGGAGCATCTCAATGGAGTCGATGAAATCGAGCATGGGGTCACCCGCAGAGCGGCTATCAATGGATAACGGCTCCAGATGCTGGAGTCGTACAGTCAAAGGCAGCCACTCCTTACCATACGACAAGAATCGGGATTCATTGCCCATCGTGAGGGCGGACTCCGTCAATTGGGAGGAGCGAAGACTGGGTTGCGGTCCATTCATGCGGGATCTGCGGAATGTCGAGGTGAGCGCCGTCGGTAGCGATTCGTTCGGTTATGCCTCGGGAGCGATCTCACCCGTGGTGACCGCGTGCCAGGCGACCAGTGCATCGCGTAACGGAGCCACCTCATGCACGCGAAGCAGGTCGACTCCCCGCGCTGCGAGTGCCAGAGAGACACCCAGCGTTCCGGAAGAGCGCTCGTCGACCTCCCGACCGAGCAGCTGCTTCAGGAATCGCTTTCGGGAATGCCCGACCAGCAGCGGTCGACCGCCGACTCGCAGTGGGGTCAGATGCGAGAGGAGTTGCAGGTTGTGCTCGGCGGTCTTGCCGAAGCCGATGCCGGGGTCGAACATGATCCGCTCGGCAGCGATCCCGGCAGCGGTCAGTTCCTGGAGCCGGGACTCGAAGAAGGCGCAGACCTCGGCCACGACATCGACATAGGTCGGGGCCAGCTGCATCGTTTGCGGCGTCCCCTGCATGTGCATGACGATGACGCCGCAGTTGGTGACCGCACAGACGGACTGCATCTCGGGATCGGCGAGAAGGCCGGAGACATCGTTGACGACCGACGCCCCGGCTTGCAGAGCTTCGCGGGCGACGCGGGCCTTCATGGTGTCGATGGAGAGGGGGACTGAGACATCACGAGCGAGCGCCTCGATGACCGGGATCACTCGCCGCAGCTCTTCGGCCTCGGAAACCGGTTCGGCACCCGGACGTGTCGACTCGCCACCGATATCAAGCATCGCGGCACCGTCCGCTACAAGTTGGACTCCCTGTGCGACTGCCGCCGCTGGGTCAAGATACTTCCCACCATCAGAGAAGCTATCGGGAGTGACGTTGACGATCCCCATGATGCGCGGCAGGTGTCGAGGTTGCCAAACGTGCGAGCCGAAATGCCAGGATGAGTCAGTCATGAGGCGTTATACTTCTCGCGGGGAGTACTGAGACATTTCGTCGGACGGACATCCTCGTCCGTCCGTCAGGAAAGCCTCGCAGAGCGACGGACGAGGACGTCCGTCGTACGTCTCAAGCCGTCCCGCGTAAAGTGTACACAACTCGCAGGGAGACCGGGCGGGAAGGCACCACATCATTCACAGCAGTGAGAAACGAGACCTTCCGGCGAGCCCCCCACGTCAGCCGGGGTGTCCCAACCCGAGAGCGTTGCCCGGGGATTCGACTCAACTCCGGTCGATGAAGCCTCGCCAGGAAGGCAGTCACATTTCGAAGGACGGATGTCCTGGTCCGTCTGTGCCAAAACATGGGCGAACGACAGACGAGGATGTCCGTCCTGCGAATCAATCACCCCCGCATGAAGTCCACTCCGGCTCGCGGAGGTTCGCTGGTTGGAACACCCCGGCTGACGCCGGGGGCTCGCCGGAGTTTCTAATTCGTCAAGATGTTTCACTCGGTGCTTTGGGAAGTATTTGCTCCGGGGTCGGTGGTCCCCATCTGCCGGACACGCTGGGCAGCGGCTTCCGCGGTCTGCCGAAGCTTCTTGAGCCAGACCCTGGCCCACACAAACTCCAGCGACAGAATCCCGAGTCCGATAGGGATCACCACGAACGCCGGTCCCGGCAGCACCAGCAAGGCGATGCCAAACGCCAGGACCGTCAGCCCGACCACCAGCACCACCAAGCGTCGAGCCTGACGCCAAGCGACCATGAAGGTATTCAGAATGAGCTGCCTGCGGAAACTCCGAGGAGCGAGAACTCTCTCGCTTTCAGTATCATAACGGCCATGAGTTGTGCGCGGATCAAAAAACCGGGATGCTTTCGAGGAAGCTGTCAGCGATCAGCTTTCAGCAGTCAGCCAGATAGAGCCCCCCGGTTGCCGCCGAGGGGCTTTCCCGACTCCCGACTCCCGACTCCCGCCATGACCTCACCACGACACGACCAACGCCTGCCTGATCAAATGCGACCGATTTCGGTGGAAAGGCCCTATTATGGGGCAGCTGCCGGGCGCGTGCTCATCCGAGCGGGGCGGACAACGGTGCTGTGTACGGCGAGTGTGGACGAGTCGGTGCCGCCGTGGAAGATGCGCGAGAAGGTGCCCTCGGGCTGGGTGACAGCTGAGTACAGTATGCTGCCGGGCAGTACCGCTCCGCGCAAGGCCCGCGACCGCAGTGGGAAAATCGATGGTCGCTCGACCGAGATTCAGCGACTGATCGGTCGCAGCTTGCGGGCCGTCATCGATCATGAGGCCCTCGGTCCGCGCACGATCTCGATCGATTGCGACGTGCTGGAAGCCGACGGCGGCACGCGCACGCTGAGTATCACCGGCGGGTTTATTGCCCTCGTCGATGCGGTGCAGTCACTGGTGCCGCTCGGCGTTGATCCGAGCAAAGTCTTTACGCAGAGCGTGGCCGCCATCAGCGTCGGCATCGTGGATGGGCGACCGGTTCTGGACCTCGACTACGTCGAGGATGTCCGGGCGGGTGTCGATTTCAACGTCGTGATGACCGGCGATGGCCGCTTTGTGGAAGTACAGGGCACTGCGGAACATGGGACGTTCAGCCACGACGAACTGCTCGCGTTACTCGCTGTGGCCCGCGGCGGATTGCATGATTTGCAAGCTTTGCAGAAGAACATCCTCGGAGCGAAATGGCCTCTCGACAGAACGGGCTGATTGATTTAGAAAACGAAAATCGGCTGACTCCTGTCGCCTGCGTCCCTCCTCGGGCGGTTCTCGCCCTTTGTAGTCGACAGTGCCGATCCCTGCCCGTCACCGGGTTTGTCCTTGGACGATCCACGGTCCCGTCTCTCCCGCGAACACCTCTCTCTGGAGGCTGCGTCATGCGCTGCTTCACTCAATTGGCATTTGGTTTGTCCCTGCTGTGCGGTCTCGTCTGGGCCGCGACGGCTCAGGCGGAGATCAAACTCTTAGCCAAGATGACGAGCAAGATCGAGGCCGACCCCTCGAAGACGTATACGCTCGACAAAGTCCACGGACCGTGGATGATCATGGTGGCGAGCTTTCATGGGGCGTTCGTAAAGAATGAAGAACAATTAGGAAAGACCCCCATGCAGGCGGCTCAAGCGTTGGTGCTGGAACTGCGGCAGGCGAAGATTCCCGCCTACATTTATGAGGTCAAGGGGCATAACGAATCCGTCAAAGCACAGGACACACTCGGTCGTGAACAACGGAAGAAGAACCTTCGCGTCCTTGATGCGATTTGCGTATTGGCGGGAAACTACCCGACCATTGACGCCCCCAAAGCCCAGCAGACCTTGAAGTACATTAAACAACTTCAACCCAAGTGCCTGGAGACGGGAATCGACTACGTCAAATCTCCCGGTCGCCCTGGTCCACTCAGCAAAGCCTTCCTGACACCCAACCCGCTCCTGACCTTTGAAGAGCTGGAAGCCGCCAAGCAGGCCAGCGACCCACTTCTAGTCGGTCTCAACAACGGTGAACAATTCAGTCTGTATGAGAACACGGGAAAATTCACACTGGTGATCGCCAGATTCTCGGGCAAGACGATCAACGTCGTCAACGAATCGATGGAGAAAGCCGAGAGCTACTTCATCGACGGCGGCAACGACCTCGAACAGGCAGGCCACTCCGCGTGCGATCTCGTACTCGCCCTGCGCAGCCGCGAACCACTCTCCAAGTTCGACCATCCCGACTTCGCCGATTTTGCCGCTTACAGCCGCGTGGATGCCTATGTCTGGCATGATCGCACCTGTTCCATTGTGACGGTCGGGTCATTCGAGTCCCCCCAGGACCCAGCCATCCGCAAGTACATGGATCTCTTCGGTCCCCGCGTCCAGGTCTCGACCGCCGGGCAACAGTCAGCTGCTCTCCGGTATCTCCCAGTCAAACAAAGCGAGGGCGGATTTACCTACATCCCCTTCGAGCCCACTCCGCAATTGATGGCCGTCCCCCACGGCAAGAAGTAAGACGAGCGGCCAGTGAAACCTACCCGCCAGACTTCCGAAGTCTTGGAAGACTTCGGAAGTCTTTTTTTTGAGAAGTCTGGCCGTTCGAATTGTCAGCGAGACCCTCAGTTCACCACCACAAACTTCCACATTGCCCCGCCTCATGTTCAGCCACCTCATCACCCTCAACGAATTCCAACTCAGTCTATTTCCTCGCATCGTCGCCGACATTCCGGAGAGTCAGCTGTTTGCTCCGGGAGCGGGGCACGGGCATCCGCCAGTGTGGATTTTGGGACACTTAGCCATCACGGCAGAGCTCGGACACCGACTGCTCGGTGGGACGATTGCGCATGTCCCATGGCTGAAACTCTTTGGTCCAGGCTCTCCCGATCAGATCACTGATGACGGGTCACTCACCAAAGACCAGCTCGTCGCCGAGATTATCAGCGGCTACCAGCAGCTGCGGGAACTCGCCGCACAGGCCGATCCCAAGCAGATGGAGGAACCGCACGGGGCCGAGATATTGAAGGGAACGCCCATCCAGAACAAGGGCCAATTGATCGCCCACCTGCTCTCCAGCCACTTCGGGTTCCACGCATCCCAGCTCTCCAGCTGTCGCCGGGCCGAGGGGCACAAGGCGTTGTTTTAGTTGGACAGCTCCATCTTGAGGTCTTCAGCGTGTCTACGAGAGCGGCTCGGCGTCAGCCTGCCGAGGCGTGTCCCATGTACAGACGCTGGATCGCAGGCGGACGCCTCGACAGGCTGACGCCTGCCGCTCTCGCCGATGGTGCCTTTTTTTCGGAAGATCGCCAAGAGATGTCCGCTTGGCTCCCGCCCACTCGTCCGCTTAAACTCACGGCAAACTGCCGGTCAGACGATCGGTGGTTGCACGGGGAACTCCTCGTCGAGCGAAACAACGGGAGCACACGCCATGTCAAACTTTCCCTCTCTGTATGAGCAGTGCCGGACGTGGGTCAATCGGCGGTCGTTCCTGACGCAATCGACGACCAGCCTGGGGGCGATCGCGCTGGCCTCGCTGATAAACCCGAATGCTCTGCGCGTGAGCGCGGCAGAGACGCAGGCGGGGCAGGGCGTCATCCACCCGCTCCACTTCGCGCCGAAGGCCAAGCGGGTAATTCACCTCTGCATGGCGGGCGGGCCGAGCCACCTCGAAACGCTCGACTACAAGCCCAAGCTGGCCGAACTCAATGGCCAGGCGATGCCCGACTCGTTCACCAAGGGCCAGCCGATCGCCCAGTTGCAGGGGCAGCAGCTCAAAGTGCTCGGCCCGCAGCACAAGTTCCAGAAGTTCGGCGAGTCGGGGCAGGAAATCTGCGAGATGTTCCCCAAGATCGGCGGCATCGCCGACGAGATCTGCATCATCCGGTCACTCAAAACCGAGGCCATCAACCACGACCCGGCCCACACCTTCATGAACACTGGGAGTACGGTCTCGGGCCGACCGAGCATGGGGTCGTGGTTCTGGTACGGACTGGGGGCCGACAGCGCCGACCTGCCGGGGTTCATCGTCCTCACCAGCACCGGCAAGAGCGGCCAGCAGCAGCCGATCTCCTCGCGCCAATGGCACAGCGGGTTCCTCCCCAGCAAGTTTCAGGGGGTCAGGTTTCAGTCCAAAGGCGACGCCGTCCACTACATCAACAACCCGCCCGGCGTCTCCCCGGACATGCAGCGGGAGGTGGTCGACACGATCACCCAACTCAACCGCCAACTCGATCAGTCGATCGACGACCCCGAGATCGCGACCCGCATTAACCAGTACGAGATGGCCTTCCGCATGCAGACCAGCGTGCCGGAGCTGATGAACTTCTCCAACGAGCCGAAGCATGTGTTGGAGCAGTACGCTTGTCAGCAGGGAGACGGGTCGTTCGGGTCCAACTGTTTGTTGGCCCGGCGGCTGGCCGAACGCGGGGTGCGGTTCATCCAGCTCTATCACCGCGACTGGGACCATCACGGCGGCGTGAAGAATGGGATCGAGGTCATCTCCAAAGAGGTCGATCAACCGGCCGCGGCGCTGATCGCGGACCTCAAACAGCGCGGGATGCTGGACGAGACACTGGTGATCTGGGGCGGCGAATTCGGTCGCACGCCGATGGCCCAGGGGAACGGTCGCGACCACCACATTAAGGGGTTCTCGATTTGGATGGCGGGCGGCGGCATCAAGGGCGGCACGTCGTACGGAGCGACCGATGAATTGGGGTATAACGCCGTCGAGAACATCGTCGAAGTGCATGACCTGCACGCGACCATCCTGCACCAGATGGGAGTCGACCACAAGAAGTTGACCTACCGCTTCCAAGGCCGTGACTACCGGCTGACCGATGTCAAGGGCGAAGTTCTGACGCCGATCCTGGCGTAGGCATGCCTGCACGCCGCAAAAAGCCCACCGGTTGCCACCGGTGGGTTGTGTGTGCTTCCGAAAAATAGGCAGTCGCAGAAATTCACCATTGAGGCGGCAGCGTGAATGGACACCGGCAGTCTGTTCAAACGGCTGGCTGCGACAGGTTTAGGATTGTGTGAGCCACTGATGAACACAGATGAACACCGATAAGAGATGCATCACTGTCGATGTTCTCTTGTTACAGAGCCTCCTCATCTTTGTTCATCCGAGTTCATCTGCGGCTCACACACTCCCCCCTTTTTTGCGACATGAGACATTGCGGTGACTGGCTGCCTACTTTTCTGATGCACAGCTCGTCGGATGACCTTAGCTTGGTCAATGCTGCGCCGCTGCGGTACAGTGTCTGGACTATGAAACAGACCAGCCAACGCCACACGGGCAGCACGATTGAACTCGCATCGACCCCACGGCGGCGCTACCTCGTCAGCTTTGACCCCAAGCGTGTGCCGCACCGGTTCACCGATGTTCTCATCATCGGTTCGGGAATCGCGGGAGTGCGAGCCGCGCTCGATGTTGATCCCCGGTTGCGGACGGTGGTCGTCACTAAGGACCGGATGGAGCTGTCCAACAGTGCCTGGGCTCAGGGCGGCATTGCGGGTGTCCTCGATCCTTCCGACAAGGTCAGCAACCATGTCGAAGACACGCTGACCGCTGGGGCCGGACTATGCGACCGTCGAGTGGTCGAAGGGGTTGTGAATTCGGCTCCCGATTTGATTCGCGAACTCGTGCGACTCGGGGCCCACTTTGACGAGCGCGACGGCGAACTGGCTCTCACCACCGAAGGCGGCCACAGCCACCCGCGCGTGGCCCATGCCCTCGGCGATGCCACGGGCAAAGAGGTCATGCGGGCTCTCATCGAACGCATGCGCGAGCAGAAGTCGAGCGAGATCTGGGAGAAGACCTTTACGATCGACCTGCTGACCCACAACAACACCTGCCAAGGGGCACTCGTCTGGCATCCGGGGCATGGCAAGACGTTCGTCTGGGCCAAGCAGACGATCCTTTGCACCGGCGGGGCAGGGCAGCTGTACCGCGAAACGACCAACCCGGCCATTGCCACGGCGGACGGGCATGCGGTTGCCTTTCGGGCCGGAGCGACCGTGCGGGATATGGAAATGATGCAGTTCCATCCCACCGTGTTGTATATCGCCGGAGGCTCGCGGCATCTGATTTCGGAGGCTGTGCGCGGTGAGGGGGCCTATCTCATCGACTGTCGCGGGCATCGCTTTATGCCCGATTACCATCCGCTGCTGGAACTCGCCCCGCGCGATATTGTGAGCCGCGCGATCACGGACCAGATGGAGAAGACGCGGCACGCCTGCGTCTATCTCGACCTGCGGCACCTGCCCGAATCGAAGGTCATTGCACGCTTCCCCCACATTCGCAAAGTCTGCCAAGAGTTCGGCCTCGACCTCGCGAAAGACCCGATTCCCGTTCGGCCCGGGGCGCACTACATGATCGGCGGACTGACCGTCGATCTGGATGGCCGTACGTCGCTCCCCAATTTGTGGGCGGCGGGCGAGGTGACCAGTACCGGCCTGCATGGGGCGAACCGGCTCGCCTCGAACAGTCTGCTCGAAGGGCTGTACTACGGAGTCCGTTGTGGTCGCGGGGCCAGCGCGGCGGCTCTGGCGATCCCCGACGACTTCTGTATTACTCCGTTGACCTTTGCCGGTCCCGCCGCCAGCGGAACGCCAGCGGACGAATTAAATCTCGTCGACTTGCGGAACTCACTCGCCAGCCTGATGGGCCGTCACGTCGGCATTCGTCGCGATGAAGAGGGCTTGGCCGCAGCTGCTGAGCAAGTCGAGTTCTGGGACCGCTACGTGTCTCTGCGCGAGTTCCATACCGTGGAGGGCTGGGAGCTGCAGAACATGCTACTGGTGGCCAAACTGATGATCCAGTCGGCCCGCGCCCGGAAGGAAAGCCGAGGCGTCCACTTTCGCAGCGACTTCCCGCAGCCGATGTATGAACCGCAGACGCATGTGGTCACTCACCGCGGCTAAATGCCCGCTCGCAGAATCGAAAGCCATGAGTTTCACGCTGCCGGATTCTCGCTCTGCGTTGACTAGGCCCACAACCATTCAAAGAGAATGTGTCACGCAGAGGCGCAGAGGACGCAGAGAAATCACGCAGGCCAGTTCCTCCACTCTACGCCTCTGCGTGACACCTTGTGAACGATCCAATTCATGCGATCGAAAGCAGACGAATGACAGTGGCCGAGATGCCAGCCACCTCCCGCATTCGGAGCAGCCAGGAGGCATTTAGGTTGTATCAGACCGTCGGGCCTTCAGTGCCTCCGAACACTGACCTGACTGGCATAGATTCCTGAGAACTAATTATGCGAGCGGCCAGACTTTGCGTACCGCGAGACATCCGAAGTCTTCCGAGACTTCGGAAGTCTCGCGGGTAGGTTTTCACCAGCCGCTCGCCTTATGCGAATTCTTCACCAGACCCGAGTGGGATTCGGTCAAGCAGTTTCTGAACAACGCGATTTAGCGTGCCAGAAAGTGGTCGTCCATCGTTCCGAAAGGCCCCCGGGGGAAAGGCCCCGAGTTGAGCCTTCAGCACATCCGCATGGCTCCTCGCGGACTCTGCGGAGAATTCCGGCGTCGTCGAGAAGCTGCGTGTCAGGCCCGCGATGGTCAACGGCCACACCGCCTCAGCGGTGGGAGAATCCTGCATCGATTCCGCGTTATTGCGACAACGATCCGCGTCGAAGGCCAGATTGAGGGCCACACCCTGCCGCGTGATGGTGCCGATCAAAAAATCGGTCCAGCGTTCAACGCGTCGACGAACGCGATCCAAGCGCAGGAGACCGCTGAGTTCGGTCCGATTGTAAGTGTCGATCAAGCTTTGCAGAGTCGATTGTCGAACTTCGACGTGCCAGCGCAGCGTCTGCCGCACCATGCGCAATCCATCCTGATTTCGATGGTTCAGGCAATGCACATAATAAACCGCCGTCCAGACTCGGGCGGGCATCTCCGAGACCATGATCTCCTCGGCGAGTTGGGCGAGTTCCCTGAAGCTCGCCTCTGACTGCTCCCTCGACTTCCAATTCTTGAGTCGACGACGAGACGCGACCCAATACTCCTCGATCAGAGTCGTGCTGAGTGGCTGGTCGCTGTCGATAATCAGATCCGCATGCCGGGCAATGACAGCTGCGGATTCGGCGATGTCACGTGGATTCACCGAGTTCGTCCTGACAAGATTTCATGCGGAACGGAGATCAAAGGCCACCGAACTGACTGTGGTCACGCAAATTGAGCGCCGAGGCAGAGTTCCGAAGGGAATGATGCACGGAATCGGCCAGTCACCCAGCCACAAGTCATTTCCTCAAGACAGCTTACAATGCCCACTGGCGGACTTTTCGTGTCGAACTGAGAGGGCTCCCGGCACTCGTGGCGTCGCCGGAAGACCACTGTGCAGCGGCCAATGTTGCCGAATTCCAACAGTCAATGCGACGGGCTGCGTCCCGTGTCGCTCGATTCTTGAGACATTTTTGCACAATTCCGCTTACAGCCGTTTCCACCGCTCAGGTCATCTTGCAGTCCTCCGAAACTCGTGCCTATAAGTCCCAGTCTCCTGCCGCCGGTTCGCTCCAGAATCGGTAGCCCCTCCCTTCCCCTCGCGCTCAGCGGCCTTTCAACGGCTGCTCCGCGTCAGGAATAGAGCACTATGCGAACTTCTCCATTGGCGTCCACTCGATTCACGTCCTCCTCCTCCTCCGTCATCCGGGCCGTTTCCCGATGGGGGATGGGCATCGTCGGCATATTGTGGGTGGCCATTGCCGCATCATTTTGCGGTTGCAGTCCGGCCAGTCCGGTCAACGGCTGGGTGATGAACGAGTCGGGCCAGGCCTACTACGAACAGGGCGAGTACGCCTTGGCTCGTGGGGAGTTCGAACGGGCTCTCATGGACCGTCCATATAGTCCGGATTACGCCTTTAACGTGGCAGCGGCGATGGACCAGCAGGGGGACCATATCGCGGCAGAGAAGATGTATCGGCACGCCCTGACGCTCGATCCGGGGCATCGACCCGCCTACCACGGTATGGCCGCCATGATGCTGGAAGATGGCCGGACCGCCGAGGCGAACGACCTGATCAATACTTGGGCAGCGACCCAACCATACTCTCCCGAGGCGGCCACCGAACTGGGCTGGCTCAAAGGGGAGCAGGGCGACCTGGAAGGAGCGGACCGAGAACTCCGCCGGGCACTCCGCGAGAACCCCCGTCACACCCGCGCCATGACCCAGCTCGGGCGTGTGCATGGTAAGTCGGGCCGCCGGAGCGATGCCGCTGCGGAGTACGCCCGCTCGCTCTTCATGGACCCGACTCAGTCGGACGCTCGAACCGAACTCGCTTCGTTGAACAGCGATGCCTACGGCACGTCTGCCCTCCAAATGGCAGCCACCATGCCCCTGTATGACCCAACTCTGCAAGCTGGTGCCCCCCCAAATTTTACCGCACCGCAGGCACAAATGGCCAGCCACCCCGGTTGGACCTCCTCCCCAGCTGGCATGCAGGCGACCAACGCTCCGATGAGCTACAGCATGCCTCCTGGCTCAGGTGCGATGTATTCCCCGCCAACGAGTCAGGCCAACTGGTCACAGTCCCCAATGCCCACTCCACCGCAATTCATGAATGGGCAGCAGACCTATCCGGCTGCGGCGTACCCGGAAGCGGTCTCCTACTCCCCGATGCCGCAACCCGACCACACTGGTCGACCCACCCCGTCCTTCTTTCAGCCCCAACAATCATTCCCAGGGGCGATGCCCCAGCCCGTCATGTCAACGACTCAGCTGCCTCTGTCGGATAAGGTGCCAGCAAATCCAACACCTGCGACCTGGAATGACACGCCAACATGGGGCACGAGCCAGCCGACCCCGATGTTCGTCCCCGCACCCGGTGGAAGTATGCCGCCTGCGATGAACGCCTCGTTCGGGAACGCCATCCCTGCGGAACAGATCTCGTCCGCCCCGGTTGTCCCCGCGTTTTAAGGCGAGCGGCCCGTGAAAACCGACCCCAGACTGCCTAATTCTTCCGAGACTTCGGAAGACTGTGGTCGAGAGACTACGCAGAATCCCCTGAAATTCTCGCCCCGAAGGGGTTTGACCCGAAAGCCCAGTGCGCAGCCCTGGGAACACATGGCCTCCTCGACCGACCAAGGCCCAACGGGCCGTCACCCGTGGCGAAGTCGAGTGACGGCCCGTTGGGCCTTGAGCAATGTTTGGTATCCGCTTTCCCAGGGCTACACCCTGGGCTGTCGAGTCAGGCCCCGTTGGGGTCAAGGGGTAGCACCTGCGTACAGTGGCGACCACACTCCTTCGGAAGTCTGGAGGGGTCAGTCCCACAGGTCAATCGCATCAATGCCCGGACGACCAAGCTCAAATTCTAGCGTTGGAGTGGCACTAGATCTGATCGAGCGCGCTCAATACGATGGCATCAAAGAGATAGGTCAGAACCCATATCACGGCGATCCACCGGATTTGATTTCGCAGTAGCGCTTCACTCGCCTGACGGGCCCCGAGTGCGCACAACACGGTTAGAATCAGACCGGGAAGATAATGTAACTCTGGCATGTGCGATGATTCCTCGATTTACACCTCTGAGGATCTCTCAAGAGACGATCACACTACGCCAAGATCCCACTGACCACGTCCCCATACACATCCGTCAGCCGGAAATCGCGACCCGCATATTTGTAGGTCAGCTCCGTGTGGGTCAACCCGAGCAGGTGTAGCATCGTGGCATGCAGATCGTGCATATGCACCCGGTCCTTGACAGCGTAGTACCCGAAGTCGTCCGTCTCACCATACGCGATTCCCGACTTGACCCCGCCGCCCGCCATCCAGACGGTGAACCCCTGGGGGTTGTGGTCGCGACCATCTTTCCCTTGAGCGATCGGCGTGCGGCCGAACTCACCGCCCCACACGACCAGCGTCTCGTCCAGCAGCCCACGCTGTTTCAGGTCGGCCAGCAGACCGGCAATCGGCTGATCGGTCGCCAGGGCATTCTTCGTGTGGCCGTTCTTCAGGTCGCCGTGCTGGTCCCACACATTTCCGGTGGATAGCTCAATATACCGCACCCCCGCCTCGACCAGCCGTCGTGCCAGTAAACACTGCCGCCCGAAGTTCTCGGTCGCGGGCTTGTCGATTCCATATAACTCCTGTGTGGCCTTCGTCTCGGTCTTGAGGTCCAGCACTTCGGGAGCGGCCAACTGCATGCGGTAGGCGAGTTCGTACGACTCGATGGCCCCCGACAAGAGCGGGTCGCGTCCCGCACGGGCGAGGTGGTCGGTGTTGAGAGCCTGGATCAAGTCGAGTTGCCGCCGCTGCTCCTCGGAGGGGAGGAGCGGCTTGAGGTTCGCGACCTGGGCATCGCCGAGCTTCCCCTGCTTCCCGATGGGTGTCGCCTGATACTCCGCCGGGAGGAACGCCGCTCCGTAGTTGCGCGGTCCGCCATGCCCGCTGGCCGGGGCGATCGACACGAATGCAGGCAGGTTCGGGTTCTCCGCCCCGAGTCCATAACTGACCCACGCTCCGACCGAGGGCCGCACGAGGTTGTCGCTGCCTGTGTGCAGCATCGACACCGCTTGCCCGTGCGACTGACCCCGGCTGTGGACCGAGTGAATCATGCACAAATCGTCAACATGCCGAGCGGTGTAGGGCAACAACTCCGAGACCCAGCGGCCCGACTGGCCGTACTGGGCGAACTTCCACGGCGACTTCATGAGTACTGGCTTGGCGTCGATGTTCGGAGCTTTCTCGAACGGCAGATCCTGGCCATCGCGGGCCTGGAGTTCCGGCTTGTAGTCGAACGTGTCGACCTGGCTTGGGCCACCGTGCATGAACAGAAAGATCACCCGCTTGGCCTTCGCAGGGAGATGCGGCTGCTTCGAGCCTGTTCCGCCCGCCGCCTCCAGCGTACGTCCAGTCAGTCCGGACAATGCCAGCGCCCCGGTGCCGAGAGCCGAATGCCGGAGGAGTTCGCGTCGCGAAAACAATGACATAGAAAATCCCCGGTGGAGAGTGACAGCACTGATCGCAGTATCGATCCCGACACAGTCACAAATCAAGTCGAAACAACCGATTGACGACTTCTCGCGGTCGGATTGCTCCGCTTCGAAGACTTCGCGTCGCAGCTAAACGGTCGGTGTCGGCGATGGCTTCGAGAGTGCGAAGTTCAGCGGACACGTCGCGGCGATCTCCGATCCTCTCCGGTACTTCTCCAAGAGTTCGTGCGACCGCCGGGCCAGCATGCGGCGGACTTCGCGGCGTTTGCCTTTCACGCGAGCGATCGTCATTCCATCATAGCCGGTCGTTTGATGCCGCATCCAAGCAATCACAGCGGCCTCAGCCCGCTGCTCGACCGGGATGCGTTTGGTGCGGGCGACCGTGCCACTGCCGACGGGAGTCGCGTGAGCTGTCACAGCGTGCGCGAGCCGGTCCGCGATCTCAGCGTAGAGCGGAGCAAACGCCAGGAACTGCACCACCGCCCCGTGGAAGTCCTCGATGTACTCGGTCTGCACCTTGTCGCGACGACGGGCGGCGGCCTCTTGCTTCTTGGCGTAGCTCTCGGTGGATCGCTCGGCATCGAGGCCCACGCGGATCTGCTCGATGGTCGCTGTCGGTGCCCAGACGCCGAGTGAGAACAGCTTGCGTCCCTTCTTCTCAGCGACGACATAGTGGTCGCCCGCCGCCTTCACCCGACGAGTCAGCGCGGCATCACCGGGAGGGAAGAGTGTCCACCCGCTCGGGATACTTAAGACGCGGCCATCGGGGGAACGAACCGTGTTCGGCTGGGGGCCGGGGGAGTAGATCGGGGCGGGCATTGCGTGTTGGCTTCCTTGCATCGACTGGTTCGTAGAACAGAATGTAGTCCGTTCTCTGGGGCGAGTGGTCAGTGATAACTGACCCGTGGGATAGGCTTCTAGCCTGTCGTGATTTCTGGCAGGACTAACAGGCTGGAAGCCTGTCCCACGGGTCGGACAAAGTCTGACCGATCGCCGAGAAACACCGCCAACCAGATGGTCGGCTCGTCAGGAGTCGTCCACTCCACGCGGTGCTTCCGATGGGACGGAATGAGGAGGAAGTCACCGGATCGCAGCTCCGTGGGCGAAGTCTCGTCCTCGAACTGGAGCCTCGCAGCCCCCCGCAGCACGACCACCCACTCTGCATCATGTTGATCGTACCAGAACCCCTCGGGCGAGGAATGCCCGTGCGAAACGATCCGCTCGATCCGTACATCGCCAGACGAGAGCAGTGCCGTGATCAGCTCCTTGGGGAGCTGAGGCGGGATCTCGTGGAAGAGGTTGTTCGGCAAGGTCATCAGAGTGCGTCACATCTCATTGTGTAGGGTGGGACCAGCCGCTCTGGGCGCAGGCCCACCATATCGGGTTCGATGTCGTGCGTGGTGGGCCTGCGCTCGAGGCGAGCTGGTCCCAAACTACTTTTTCTGGTCACACCCGGTGGCGAACCAGCCCCTATGCGACCAGCTCCAGGATCGCAAACCCGGCTCCGAGCAACAAGG
>JANPCU010000125.1:0-12262 GCA_031431195.1 Planctomycetota bacterium
TAATCTGTGAAAATCTGCGAAATCTGTGGACCACATCCCTCTGGATCGAGCATTCTCTAATGCAGAGTATTGATCCACAAATTACACAGATTTTCACAGATTTCAGAGGGGTAGCTGCGACGGTTGAGGCACTCGGTGAGGCGGTGAGGGGCGCAGGGGCGGGCCTCGCGAGTGCTGGCGGGGCACGGGCGGTTGGCCAATTTAACTTGGTGCGAAACCGGCCAGGGTAACGGTGACATCAATTCAGCCCGTACCCGGTGAGGACAGGAGGACAATCGTCATTGGCGCTATCGCGGTTCTGTACTCGCAGGGATAAACTGTCGGGCGTACGCAGCGGGGACTCTTTGCCCCCCGATCACCTGGACTATGCGAGGCTGCCATGCACGTGCGTATTCGCTGTCTTCTCGGGCTCATCTCCGTGGGCCTCCTTTTGCCTTTGAGTGTGCAGTCCGAGGACGCCCCGCCCGACCCCACGAGCGGGGGGCGTTACGAGCTGCGCGAGCTGCACGATCCGAACGGGATCGGCAAGTTCTACCAGGATCGTGAGATTGCGCATGTGATGGGGCACCAGGGGATCTCCTGGCTCGAACGTCCGGAGCGTGAGGAGGAGGAGGGGCTGACTCAACTGGTCGAGGCACTGGACCTCAAACCCGGTCAGTCGGTCGCCGACATCGGGGCCGGTTCGGGAGTCATTAGTCTGAAACTCTCTGAGAAAGTTGGTCCACAAGGGACCGTCCTGGCTGTGGATATCCAGCAGGAAATGCTCGACGCGCTGGCGGTGAACTGTAAGAAGCGGGGTGTGACGAATATCGAGCCGGTGTTGGGCACAACGACATCGCCGAATCTCAAGCCGGGATCAGTGGATCTGGTCATCATGGTCGACGTGTACCACGAGTTCGACATGCCCTTCGAGATGCTTTCCGGGATCGCGAAGTCTTTGAAGCCCGGCGGGCGCGTGGCCTTTGTCGAGTACCGCAAAGAAGACCCTGCGGTTCCGATCAAAGAAGTCCACAAGATGAGCGAGAAGCAAGTCAAGAAAGAAGCCTCCGTCGAAGGACTCGGGCTGGTCTGGCTGAAGACCTACCATAAACTGCCAAGGCAACATGTGGTGGTGTTTGAGAGGCAGTAGGCGAGCGGCCAGGATTCACACCCCGCCAGACTTCAACGGAGTGTGGTCGCCATTCGACGTCGGTTCTCGGTCCTCCACCCGAGGGCTTTCAGGGCGTGGAGCACAGGAAACCCCATGCGTCCCCAGAACGAGAGGCCGCAGCTGGTCCCTCTTTGTCCCGCCAGGCACACCCGGAAATAGCCCACCGCTTCAGCGGTGGGACCAGCGAGTCGCTCGCGGTCCGCAGCCCCGCCAGGGGCGACAAAATCTCGCATGCTGGCCGCGCTTCCCCGATCACACCGCCCCGGTATGCGCAGGCTTCTGCCGTCCCTAACGGGACTCGGCGGGGCGTCGGGACCGCCCTCATACCGTTGAAACGGTGGGCTATTTTCGGGTGTCCCTGGTGGGACAAAGTCGGCGGTTTCCTCTGGAAACACGGACCTGGGTAGCTGTGCCTCGTGGGGTGGAGGAGCTGCTCGAAGCCAACGGGTTTCTGCTTATTATGGCGACCGCACTCCTTCGGAAGTCTCGGGGGGTCCATTTCCACGGACCATTGCCTTTAGAGATACCGTGCTGAAGCCGAGAGCCAATGCGGAGTGCGCCAGACTCTCTCAGCCGCACACCGTGAGCGATCCACCTCCGCAGAATTATGAGGAGGTACACAGATCACACAGCTTATCACAGATTAGAAACTGGCGGCGGCGGCGACCGAGTGCGAGACGCACTTTGGGCGGCCACGGAGTGCTCCCCAGACACAGCCCCCATCACCCACATCCAGTGTTAGGTGATTTCCCGTCGATGAGGGACAATCGACCGGAAGTGGGGTACACAGATTTCACAGATGTTCACAGATGTTCACAGATCAGGAGATTGTTTACGGCTTGGCTGCCCTCTGACTACTGCCCTCTGACATCTGTGGAAATCTGCGAAATCTGTTTACGGAATCTCGGCCTCGAGCAAGCCGGGATGAGCCGAAAGATCCTCGGGCCACACGCCGTGGGCGCTGGTGTCGCGGCGGGGGAGTGGTCGTCTGGGCAAGGTCGACAACAGCGAAGTGCCTGGCGAGAATCATCCACAATGCATCCTGAAACTGCCCACATCATCGCCGCCGGGCTGTCTTCCGCCAGGACGCTACACTGGGGATGGGCACATCGGAAACTCGCCCCAAGATGATCAGGGTGATTCAGAACCCAAGCCTTGACCAGTCACCAGCCACGACTCGACGTGAGGACCGACCAATGACCCGCTTGCTTGTTGTTGCCTCCCTATTCAACACCCGTCTGGCCCGCTGGATGGCTCTCGGACTTCTGACGTTGGTTCTCGGAACTCTCCCGGCGGTGACCCGGTCACAGGAAATCAAACCCGCCTCCAAACCAGCGGCACCCCTCGATACCAAACTCCAATTGATCGGCAGCTTGGCATCCTCGCACGTTTACACCACGTTTGGATACATCGGCGTGGTCGCGGACAACGTGCAGCAGGATCTTTATACGCCCGATGATGTGGATCGATTGATGAAAGAGATCACCGTGATCTCTGACCCGCTGATCAAGCAACTGGTCGCGCTCCAGAAGTCGGAGATGACCGCTGAAGATGCGAAAGCCGTGCAGGAGATCATTGAGATCTATGGTCTCCTCACGCAAGAGTCAGAGTCGCTGCGGACCTACGCGAAGGACAAGACCAAACCGCACGGGGACGAGTTCAATCGCCGCCGGGCCGAAGCGTGGACCCGCGTGGCCAAACTCCTGGATATTCCCAGCAAGCCGCTTGTTCCGTGAGCGGCACGGCGCTTGCCGCCGGCTCTGCTCACCGTGGTAGGTGCAGGAGACCGGTTCTGGCGAGAGAACGGTCAGCGAACCCGGCGGCTAGCGCTGTGCCGCTTACGATCACATTCGGGCTGACCTGTTTCGCCGTTTCTGTCACACTCCTGGCTAGTGTGCTTCAGAGCCAGGAGGCGACGTGTCGAGTGTGCATCGAGTCCATTGGTGGCCGTGGGCGGTCCCGCTGTGTGCGGGTCTGCTGATGCTGGCTGGACTGGCGGGGATCTCGCGCGGTGATGAGTTGGCCAGTGGGGACCGGTTTCTCCCTCGACAGTTGCAGTGGATCGGGTTATCGGTCCCCGCGTTGTTGGGACCATTGTGTCTGCACTATCGCAAGCTGCGGCTGGCGAGTTACTGGCTCTACGCCGTCTCGCTAGTCCTGCTGTGCGTGGTCTTTTTCTGCCCGCCGAAGAACGGGGCCCGCGGTTGGATTCCGCTCGGAGTGGCGGACTTCCAGCCGTCCGAGCTGATGAAGCTAGCTCTGATTGTGACACTGGCAAGGTACTTGATGTATTGCCGCAGTCACCGCACGTTGTGGGGGATGGTGCCGCCGTTCCTACTGACCCTGGTGCCGGTGGTGCTGATCCTCGTCGAGCCGGACCTCGGAACCGCGATCCTGTTCTTCCCGATCCTGTTTGCCATGCTCTTCGCAGCGGGAGCTCGCTGGCCCGCACTCTTGCTGGTCGGTGTGATGGGCGTGGCCAGTCTCCCGGTGGTCTGGAAATGTATGACCGTGGAGCAACGCTCGCGTGTGACGGTGCTATTCCAACAGGAGGACGGCGTGTCGCACGGCGGCGATGATTACCAACTGCACCAAGCGAAGCAGATGCTGGCCTTGGGCGGCGTGTGGGGCAGCGACCACAGCGGGATGGCGGTGGCCGATCCGTCGGCGTATCACTTGCCCGCCTCGCGGAGCGACTTCGTGTTCTGTCTGGTCGGAGAACGGTGGGGACTGGTCGGGTGCTTGGCGGTACTCGGGATCTATTTACTGTTGCTCGGTTGTGGGCTAGCGATTGCAGCTGGGACCGAAGAGCCGTTTGGCCGCCTCGTGGCCACGGGAGTCACGGCGCTGCTCGGCACCCAACTCGTCGTGAATGCAGGTGTCACGGTGGGACTGATGCCGATCACCGGGATCACGTTGCCGCTGATGAGTGCCGGAGGATCGAGCTTACTGACTACTTGTTTTGCGATTGGGCTGCTGATCAATATTGGCTTTCGACCGGACTACGAACTCTCCGGCGACCCCTTCCGATTTACGGAGCCTGCCGCATCGTGATCGGCTGGGGACTCAATCTGGTCTACTGCGGGTTGCTGTTACTGTTCAGCCCGGTGATTTTGTTTCGCGCGATCTGGCAGGGGAAGTACCGCCAGGGCTGGGGCGAGAAGTTCTTCGGCCGTGTCGCGGAGCGGACCTCGACCGGCCCGGCGATCTGGTTGCATGCGGTGAGTGTGGGCGAGGTCCTCGTCCTGCGCACGATCCTGCCGCGTCTGAGCGAGGCGATCCCCAGTTGCGAGTTCTGGATTTCTACGACAACGCACACGGGTTACGCCGTAGCGGTCGAAAAGTACCCCGACTGTCGCGTCATCTACTTCCCCCTCGACTTCACTTGGGCGGTGCGGAACGCCTTGCAGCGGGTGAGGCCATCGCTGATCGTACTGGTCGAGTTGGAGCTGTGGCCGAACTTCATTCGCGCGGCCGCTGAGCAGTCGATTCCGGTGTTGCTCATCAATGGGCGGATGAGCGAGAGGAGTTTTCGCGGGTATCGCCGGATTCGCTGGCTGATGGCGCGGCTGTGGCAGGGGTTCGCGCGCATCGCGGTGCAGACGGAAGAGTACCGCCGCCGGTTGGAGCAACTGGGGGCACCGGTCGATCGATTGAGCGTGACCGGCTCGACGAAATACGACGGGCTGGAGACTGATCGCGGCAATGCCCGCACCTCGGAGATTCGAAACGGGTTTGGCCTGCGCGAGGACGAGACGGTGTTCATGGCGGGGAGTACGCAGCCACCCGAAGAGTCGTTCGCGATCGACACCTATTTGGCATTGAGAGAGCGGCATCCAGCGTTGCGGCTCGTGTTGGTCCCTCGCCATCAGGAGCGGTTTGAAGAGGTCGCCGCACTAGTTCAGTCGCGCGGCATGCCGCTGCTGAGGCGCAGCGTCATCAAGGCCGCACCCGTGCGGGAGGGCGAGGCCAGTGCTGTGAACAGGATCGTGGTTGAGTCGCTTGATGTGGGGCACCTTCCCACGCACCCGTCTCAGCCAGTGAGCGGCACGGCGCTAGCCGCCGGTTCCCCTGACCGCGCTCCCTCCAGGACCTGTGTTCTCCCGACAAACCAGACCGAGCAGAACCGGCGGCTAGCGCCGTGCCGCTCACCATTCGACTCATCATGTTCACAGCACTGGGGCGAGGCTGCCGCCGAGACGCACGCCAGTTCTGGCCCCCTCACCCCGGCCCTCTCCTCCCCAGCTGAGTCTTCTCCGCATGCCGCATCGATCGTGGGGGAGAGGGAGCAGAACTTGCGATCCGACGCCTCCTCACCAGCCCCGGCTCAGCCGGAGCTTCGCCCTCCCGGAACGCCGATTCTCCTCCTCGACACGCTCGGCGAACTCGGAGCCGCCTGGGGCCTCGCCGACATCGCCTTCGTCGGCGGCAGCCTCACCCCGCGCGGCGGCCAGAACATGATCGAGCCCGCCGCCTACGCCGCAGCTGTCCTCTTCGGCCCGAACACCGGGAACTTCCGGCAGGTGGTGGAGCTGCTCTTAAGCGAACAGGCCGCCCGAGTGGTCCACACCCCCGAGGATCTGACCCGCGTGGTGAGTGAGTTCCTGGAGAACCCAACCCGCGCGCGGCAACTCGGCGAGACTGCCCAGCGACTGGTCCTGCAACAACAAGGAGCCACCGCGCGGACCGTCGACTTGATCGTGGAGGCACTCTCCGTGAATCCGCCCCACTTGTAGGCGATATCGCTCCGCGACTCGCATCCCACAGGCCCACGTCAATCGGCTCTGTACCCCGAAGGGGTTGCATGTGATTGACCAGGGTGGCGACCCACGGGAGCGCACCCTAGAGCATTCCACGATTGCGTGTGCGCCGAAAAGTAGAACGGACCCCCAGGTCCGTTCGGCCCGGACCTAGTGGTCCAGGCTACGAGGGCGCACACCGAATCGTGGAATGCTCTAGTCGCCACGAATCTGCCTGGCGGCCTCATTTTCCCGAAGGGAATTCAGCCCATAGCCGGTGGTCGAGCGCAGCGAAAACCACCGGATGGCGACTTCCAGTGCCTCTATCCCGGAGGGATTGCAGCCCGTCGCACTCCTGAACTGGCCAGAACAGCTGGAATCCCTTCGGGATACAGAAGCCATTGTGACTGGGACCGGTGGTGTCGCTGCGCTCGACCACCGGCTATGGGCTGTGACCCCTCCGGGATGGAGAGTTGTGTCGAGCCGTAGGGTCGGACCTGCCGCTTTGGGCGCAGGCCCACCATACCTCGCTCATGGTGGGCCTGCGCCTCAAAGCAGGCTGGTCCCACCCTACGTCACTCCAACAACGTGCTCTCCAAGATCATCGGCGAGCCCACAGATCGTGCCGCCACGGGAACGACCACTCGAATGTGATTCGGTCTCTGCGGATGGCTTTGGCCTAACGGCGGGGAGCCACTGACTGCATCTTGGGGGACTTCGTGCTGTGCAGCTCAGTGTGTGGACGGATGAGTCGTTGTCGTGTCATCCTGATCAGGCTACGATAGAGCCATGGCACTCATCGACGCAATTCGAGCCAAAGTGGCTGCTGGCCAGTTCGAGTACTCGCAACATGCGGTCGATCAGACGACTTTGCGCCGCATCGCCGTCCATGAACTCCGTGAAGCCATGGCGAACGGCGAGGTCATCGAAGACTATCCGAGCGACAAGTACGGCCCGAGTTGCTTGGTGCTGGGCTTCACAACCGCCAATCGACCGATTCACATTCAATGCAGCCACCCGTCGCGCCCCTTGATCAAGATCATCACGGCGTACCAGCCAGACTCGAACGAGTGGGACGACTTCAAGCACAGGAGAAGCGGGAATGGTGACTGAATCATCGGACGAAGAATTCGTGCAGCAGAATGTGACGTACACGCTGCAAACGGAAGGTCGATTTGTGGTCGTCGAAAATGTGCCCGCGCGCGTGTCGTTGCGCACTGGAGAGCGATTCTTCTCGCCCGACACGGTGGAACGGTTGCAGCAAATTGTGTGGGAACAAAAGGCTCCCGTGCGCGTGGTCGAAACTCCAGTCTTTCAATACCCCGCAGCCGTCGCCTAACGCTGCTGCCTGCGTCCCTCCGCGACGGCTCGGCGAGAGTCTGACGACTTCCGCTATCGCCGACCGGCGTACGATTTCCGTGGAAGGTCCGTCGGGTCTCCGGTACAGTGGGGGACGTCAACGCACTCAATTGCTTCGAGGAGAGATACCCATGGTCCGTACCGCTTCCACCATGTTGCCGCTCGGCAGCCAGGCCCCCGACTTCTCGCTCCCCAATGTGGATGGGCAGACACTGACCCTGTCGGACTTTGAGGGGAAAGCCGGACTGCTGGTCGTGTTCATGTGCAATCACTGCCCGTTCGTTGTGCATCTGCGACCGCACCTCGCCGAGTTTGCCCAGGAGTACACCGCGAAGGGGTTGGCGATCGTCGGCATCAGCAGCAACGATGTCGAGGCCTATCCACAAGACGGCCCCGAAGCGATGCAGCAGGAACATACAGCTGCTGGATACACGTTTCCTTACCTGTTTGATGGGACTCAGTTGGCGGCCAAGGCATACCGGGCGGCATGTACTCCGGACTTCTTTCTGTTCGACAAAGACCACCGGCTGGTCTATCGCGGCCAGTTCGACGACAGTCGCCCGAAGACCAATATCCCCGTCACCGGTGCCGATCTGCGGGCCGCTTGTGACGCCTTGCTGGCTGGGTTGCCGGTCGTGGCTGACCAGAAGCCGAGCATCGGCTGTAACATCAAGTGGAAGGCCGGGTCCGAGCCGGATTACTTCACGGGTGTGTCGGCGTAAGGCCAGCGAGAAGAGTCTCTCCGTAAGACGGCCTTTCCAGGCCGCCTGGCAGCAAGCATCGATCGTGGACGGTTTGGAAAGGCCGTCCTAAGGGGGATTTGAGTTCCTGCCAATTGCTTAAATGGACATCGCCACTTCCCGAGAACGGAGGGTGGCGGGGTCATGAGGCTTTGCGGATGGCCCCGGCGTGGGGAACCGTGGCCTGCCAGTCGCTTCTCAGACCGACGCGCTGGATCCACCCCCTAGGCTTCGAAGCTCCACGTCCACCTTGGTCGGGGCCATCCGCAAAGCCTCCTGACCTCGCCACCCCGGTGTTTTTTTCACGGAAGACAAGTGACGCTGTCCAACTAACGCCGTGTCGCAGCTGGCAGCGAGGCAGATGGCGGGACTGGTGGTCCTTGTCTTTGACCGTTATCGATATTTTGCATCAGACCCCGCATGACATCATCGATAATCGGCACGCGAGCCTGCATGACGGCTTTGTAACTATCAATCGTGCCATCGACGCGGACCCAGACCCAGCGGCTGGCCACTCTCTGGATCAAAGGTTCAATAAGCGGCACTTTGTTGCGAGCATCGGTGTAGAAATCGAAGTCGATCTGGCGGTCCAGTTCCCCCGCAAACCCGACGTTGCCACGTCCGACCAGACTGATGGTGTCACCCACCAGTTCAATTTTGGTGAAGTCGAATTGTCCTTGGCGGATCTGGAAGTCGGAGTAGGCGTACTTGAATGCCTTGTCATCGGGTGATCGGAAGTTGGGGAGGGCGAAGACCTTCACCAGCACCGGGAGTTCATACAGCTGGGCCTGCGTGATCTGAACCCAGCCGACCCCTTCGACATCCAGAGGCGAAGAGCCTGTTCCATGGAAGGCCAGTCGGCCATTGACCGGTCCGCTCAGGCGTTCACGGGAGCCTTGTTCCCTCGCCCATTGCTCTAAGCGGGCATTTTCCACCTCCACTTCCGCATCATACTTGGTGTTTTGAGCATTCAGACTGTCGAGAATCACTTCAGCGTTCAGGGAGACCTTTCCGCGATAGAGATCGGCGACGATTTCGTGCTGGGCGAAGGGGTTGTCGTCTGAGTAGGGCTGGGTGCTTCCCACCGGCGGCTTCCCGGCGGTAATCCGATTGCCGACGACGCTGAATGGCCCCTCGAGCTGGGTCAGCGGCAAGTCCCAGACTTTCACACTGTCGAGATCGGCGTACCCCTCGGCAGTGACCAACTGACCGTCCCAGCTGCCATCGATCAACGCGATATGCCCGGTCGCCTGGTCCAGAGTCACTCCGGCGTTGATGCGGTTGGCCTTCAGTGTCGCGTCCAGCTTGAAGTTGGCTGTGACCATCGGCTCGGGAGCACGGTACTGTTTGAGGTCCAGGGCCAGGACCAGATCGAGTGGCCCGCGCGGATCGAGTTGCTCCACGGTGGTGCGGATCGACTCGGGCAGGGCTTGCCGCAGATCCTTGTCGAAATTCACTTGACGCAGGCTGACCTCGGGCAGGTGCAACCGCCAGTCGATTCCCGTGGCCGGGCTCAGTTGAAAGAACGGGGCCGGTTTGTCAGCGGCACCAATAATCTCCACATAAGTCGACCCGTGCCAGCCATCCGCGTGCTCGACCACAGCCGCTTCGCCGTCCCAGCTGAGCGTTCCGGAGACACGATCCAATGGGTACGGGATGGCCGCCAATTGGATGGCCGCACCTTGGACCTGGATGAATGGCATCGTGACCCGTGGCGACTGTCCGGGAGACCACTGAATCTTCAGTTTTTGAAACTCCAGCATCCCCGCCGAGGGATTCAGCTGGTCCCAGACGACCTGCAGTCGATCCGTCGCGGTCAGGCAGGCGGCCTTCAGTGTCGGGTCGATCGGCACATCGAGTGCATCGAACTGCATATCGAGTTGTCCGAGACCGTCTTTGGTTTCGTACTTGCCGAATCCGGAGACGAGCGTTTCACCGCGAGAACCTTTCAGATTCTGGAAGTGCCAGACGTTGCCCGTCAGGGGATTGTGTTCGATGCGTCCCGAGACCTGGCTGAGCAGGAGGGGGAACCGGACATAGTTCACTTCGCTATTGCGCACATCCGCCTTCACGAACGTCAGGAACTTCGCCCCAGTCTGCGGGGAACGCCGGAACGAGACATCAACATCGCCTTCCCCGCGAAACCTCATGGCCCGCATGCTGGCGGCAATCGTTTGCAACTTGGGGGTGTCCAGCGCCGCGATCAGCACCTCATCGATCGGCAGTCCCCGAATCGATTGCAGGCGCAAATCCGCTTCCAGGTCGGGCCCCGACCCGCGGACGAATCCCGTCAACTTCCCCTCATGACCCGAGGCCAGTCCCCGCATGTCGAATACGAACTTGTCCTGCTCCTGCACGATCGTTCCCGTGATCGAGTTCACGGGATACCGGAACAGATCGTGCAGCATGCTCCCGTCGCGGACGCGAAACTCTCGCAAGATCACCGGCGGAGATGCGTCGGGTGCGTAGACCAGATCGATGTCGAAGCGTCCCTCGGGTTGAAGCAGGTCGTACAGCTTCTGCGTCCCTGGAGTGAGATCACGAATCCGCCGATCCACAGGCAGATTCACCGCCAGTAGTTCCAGATTCGGAGCCGCCGGGTTTCCCCTCAGTGGCAGCTCACCGTTAATGGTTAACCGGCTGTCGCCATTGGCGGCTTTGAGGTTCTTGATCTGGACGCGATCGCGGCTGAGCAGCACACGCCCCGAGACCTCATACAGCGGGATCGGGAACAGGTCGGTCACTTCCCCATTCTCGATCTGGAGGTCAGCTGAATAGTCGATTGGCTGGCCAAAGCCTTCACAGGCGACTTCGCATTTTAAGTCGAGGTCTGCCCGTAAACCGATACGGGGGATGAGCGAGTTCTGAGCAGCGGGGTCTTGCTGGTCCATTTCTAAAGCCGCCGTTTGCACGTCGCGGTCATGACCTGCCTGCCGCACTCCCAGCGACTGCATGGCCGGATTCTGAGTCTTCTCGCGGACTGTTTGGGTGATCGTTCGGACCTGCGTCTTCACCGAGGAAGAGAGTTCCGAGGCCACGCCGATCAGCTCATCCCCCGCCGGAATTCGCCGCGCTCTTCCCCGGATGTTCCAGCGGCCCGTGGTGGTGTCGAGTTCGCCCTCGATCTCGACCGGTCCGATGGGGTCCAGATCGCCGTGCCCCTTGATCTCGCATTGCCCCTTCGCGGTCGGTTTGAGGTGGGCATCCAGATTGGTCAGGTGCAATTCGAGCGGGACCGGAGCGTCGCGATGGGCCCGCAGCAGTACCTCTCCATCGAACAGTTCCACTTCCGGCCAAGCCATCCCACCCGGCTGAGGCAGCTTTAGCCCCTGGAAACTCCAGCCCCCATCCGGCGACTGTTCGAGGGTCACTTGCGGTCGATTCAAGACGACCTTGACGATGGAGATCTGGCGATGCTCGATCAGGAGTTCGCGATCGGGATAAACCAATATCTCAGGCAGTCGCAGCAGCGTCGAGCCCTGATCCGGAGCCAGCAGACTGATCTCGGTGACCCGGACGCGCCCATCGCTTTCGAGAGAGGCTTTTTCAAATTCAATGGGCAAGTCGGGAGCCAGCTGATCGAGCCGCTGGGTAATCTCCTGCCGCAGTAATGTCTCGCTGCGACTCCATACCCAGATGACACCCCCACCGCCGACGATCACGATCGTGGCGAGCAGAATGAGCATCCATTGCAAGGTCTGACGCAGCGGCATCCTGCCATCCGTTGTGGTGCTGAACACACCCAGTCGGGCTGTTTCGTCGAGCTGTCAGCGATCCCGCAGACAGCAACACCGGATTGTCTCCGGAGATTCAATTTGACGCAATCCGCGTTTTCCCCTCTCGCATGGCCAGTGTGTGCGTCAGGAAAGTTAGCATCCAAAACCAAAGGCCAATATTCACCCGAAACTCGCGACACCCGCAGGGGACACCTCGAACGCGACGGACCGGCGACATGAAAACGCCGAGGGCGCGGAGGACGCCGAGTTCGGAAGGAGAGCCTGTTCTCTGCGTCCTCCGCGCCCTCGGCGTTTCACATTTCTGGAGAGCTGGATGGAGGTTTCTCCTGCGAAGTGGCCGAGAACTGTGGTGAATCTCGGACGATCTTGGTGAGGCACACACGGGCGGTTCCACGGAGCGTTCTTATACTTCTCGCGGGCCGGAAGGAGACGTATGACGGACGTCCTCGACAGTCGCTCTCCGAGGTGTTCCACACGCACGGACAAGGATGTCCGAACTACGAAATGCCTCATGTCTCCTCGCGCGAAGTATATCCC
>JANPCU010000126.1:0-5545 GCA_031431195.1 Planctomycetota bacterium
GTACTCGGCCATTGACCAGGCGCGGAATCAGCTGGCGAGTGATGCTCTTCGCGATGGGTTCGACGAGACACTGTGGATCGATTCGGACGTGGGGTTCGACCCGGACGATGTGGAGAAGCTGCGGCGGCATGGGTTGCCGATTACATGCGGAATTTATCCGAAGAAGGGGCAGCGCGAGTTGGCGATGCATGTGCTGCCGGGGACGGAGCGGTTTCAGTTCGGAGTGCAGGGGGGCCTGCACGAGATCTTGTATGCCGGGGCCGGGTTCCTACACATCCGCCGCGAGGCGTACGAAACCGTCGCTCGGACGTTAGAGTTGCCGATCTGTAATCAGCATACGCCACGCCCGCTGTGGCCATTCTTTCAGCCGCTGGTCCGGTCGGCTCCGCACAAGGCGGGAGAGTCGACGGACTCGGAAGTCCGTCGTACGGGGCACTGGTATCTGGCCGAGGACTACGCCTTCTGTCATCGCGCCCGGCAAAGCAACATCCCGATCATCGCCGACACGACCATCCGCCTGTGGCACATCGGTGACTACGGCTACAGCTGGGAAGACGCCGGAATCGACCGGGAACGGTTCGCGGATTTTGATTATCGGTTTGAGGGGTGAGGAGACACTGACGCGGGGACTCGTGCAGCGGGTTTCAACAGATCCGCCTTCACGTAGACGATCTGGTGTTCACGGTGCCAATCGCTGGGGTAGAAGTTCTTCACTCGGTTGGATTCGAACAGGACGGGACTGTGGATGAACCGGGCCTGTTCGGGACGGGTGTAGTACCAGAACGAATTCGAGTTCCAGAACGAGACGTGGGTGGGGTCTTGGAACGCACCTCGGCCGTCGGTGCGGGGGGTGAGGGTGAGGACCCAGCCGCCGGGGGTGAGGCAGCGGCGGGCTTCCTTCATCGTGTGGATCGGATCGCGGAGGTGCTCTAACGCGTCGTGGGCTCGGATGACGCCGATCTCGCCGTCGCCGAACGGCCAACGCTCGTTGAGGTCAGCTGTGATCTGGCCGCCGTGGAGATCGACGGATTCGTAGCTAGGGTCGGGGTGGAGGCCGCCGCAGAGGTCGATCTTCCTCAGGGAGTTCAGGTCGCACCAGCGCTCGACGAGCGGGTAGATGTATTGGTCGTGGATGTTCAGCGTCTCGGTCTGGATAAATGCGTTCTGGTCGCCGCGACAGGTGTTGGTCGGGTGGACGTGGTAGATGTACAGGCAGCGGTCGATGTGCTTCACATGGCCGTGAATGTAGGTGCGGCAGAGGAGGTCGTGATCGTCGAGGATGGCTCGTGATGCGTCGTGGCCGCCGATGCGGTGGTAGAACGCAGAGCGCCAGGCACGGACGTGGTTGGGGGCAAACCAGATCTTGGAGAATGACCAGGGGGACGGCTCGAAGGCGACGCACTCGAATTGCGGCTGCCCATCCCAGGTGAACGGGCGATACCGCCAGCCGAATTGCTCGTCGTACTTCCACGGTTTGCCGTCATGGATCTCGCAGCTGTTCGAATAGGCGAAGTCGACTCTTGGGTCGGAGAACGCAGCGGCCAGTTCGGCGAGACAGTCGGGGGTGAGTTCGTCGTCGTGATCGACCTCGACGAGGACATCGCCTCGGCAGGTCTGGCAGGCGAACCGCTTTAGTTCACCGATGTTCTGAGTCTGGCCGGTGTAGGGGATGATGCGGGCCTGGGGGAGATCAACGCGGATCTCACCCGCCTCGCCATTGGGGACGATCACCCATTCGAAGTGGGTGAACGTCTGGTTCGCTATCGAGCGGGCCAAGCGGTCGAGATATTGCGGATTGTGTGTGGGCGTGAACAGAGACAGAAGCATGGATGGCTCCAAGGTGGGGTGATACGAAGAATGCCGCCGGAGAGCACCGGCGGCCGGGAGAAGCGATTAAGAGACAGCGCTGGACCAGAAGGCGTTGTTGCGGAGCATCTGGTCGCGGGTCTTGCGTGGGAATCGGAAGCCTCGGTGGCCCGCGCGGATGCCGCTCAGCGTGACGATGACATACGGGGGGAGGTCGTTCGGGATACGAACGATGAGCTGATCGCGGTCGATTGCGACTCCGATGAGGGACGGGAGCGGCGCGGTCACTGAGATCACGTCGATGGTTCCAGATGAGCAAACCTCAATGAACCGGGGATCGATCATCTTGGTTGTGATCGGACCCGTGATCGGAACGCGGACCACATCCTCGAACCGCACGTCCGGCGACTCGACACAGAACAGAGCAACATATTCGCCCTCGCAGGGGACGATGGCCATTTTCATCCCGGGCATGCCGGGTGAACCCTGGGGGCCTTGCGGGCCGGACATCCCCATCATTCCGGAGGAGCCCTGTGGGCCTTGTGGTCCCTGACTGCCGCCTTGACTCCCAGAGCTTCCTGCTGCGCCCTGCGGACCTTGAGGTCCCTGCATTCCCATGCCCTGCGAGCCAGGTGGACCTTGAGGGCCTTGTGGTCCCTGACTGCCGCTTTGGCTACCGGAGCTTCCTGCTGCACCTTGCGGTCCTTGGGGGCCTTGCATCCCCATGCCCGGTGGACCTTGCGGGCCTTGAGTGCCGGACCCCTGGCTACCGGAAGCGCCCTGTGGTCCTTGAGCACCTTGGGGTCCCTGGCTTCCGCTGCTTTGACTTCCCGGAGATCCCTGGGAACCTTGTGGTCCCTGAGGCCCCTGCGTTCCGAAACCTTGGCTGCCAGTTGAGCCTTGCGGACCTTGGCCACCTTGAACACCCTGCGGTCCTTGTGGGCCAGAGCTGCCGGAGCCTTGGCTCCCCGTTGAACCTTGCGAACCTTGTGGCCCCTGTGGGCCGGGAGTACCAATGCCGTTACCGCCTTGCGAGCCGGTCATCCCCTGCGGGCCTTGGCCTCCCTGCGGTCCCTGACCACCTTGGTATCCTTGCTGTCCCTGATAACCTTGCGATCCTTGGTAGCCCTGCGGGCCTTGTGTTCCCGTTCCGTTCGAACCAGAAACACCCTGCGGTCCTTGGCTCCCAGGGAACCCTTGATAGCCTTGCGGACCATCGAAGCCTTGAAACCCCTGATACCCTTGGTAGCCGCGTTCGCCCTGGTAGCCTTGATACCCTTGGTATCCCTGCGGCCCTTGATAGCCGGGAAATCCCTGGTATCCCCGTGGGCCATCGTATCCCTGATAACCTTGATGGCCCTGGGAACCTTGATATCCCTGATAGCCTTGCGGACCTTGGGAGCCGGTGCAGTGTTCCTCGATCCAGCTGCAGTCGATGTCGAGAGAGCAGTTGCTGCCCATCGTCAGCCCGTTGCCCGCGAGTTCATCGCTGGCCACTTCGAGAGCGCTGCCGTTCCAGTAGATCCCGCACCCGACCGGGATATCGCCCCAGTCCACATCGAGAGCGCAGTTCGCTCCCGGAATGAGTCCATTCCCGGCGAGAGCGGTCGGGTTGACCTCGATCGCCTCCCCGCCATCGAACTGCAATCCGCAGCCCAGTGCGACATCCAGCGAGCAGTTGCTCCCCAGGACCAGCCCCTTGCCAACCAACTCATCATGAGCGACTTCGATCTCGTAATCATCGCCAGTATGCGAGATGAAGATCCCGCAACCGGCAATGAGATTCGCGGCTGGGGCACAGTGATCTTTGATCCAATCGCAATCGACCGCGATATCGCACTCCCCATCGCCGACCTTGAGGCCGGGACCGATGAGCAGCGCTCGGTCGACTTTCAATATGCCATCGAGACCGATCGTCAGTCCACATCCGGCAGCCACTTCGAGCGAGCAGTCACTGCCGATCGTGAGGCCCGCTCCGGCGAGTTCATCGTGAGCGACTTCCACCTCGTCGGCCCCGTTGATGAAGATGCCGCAACCGGGCTTCACATCGAGCTTGCAGGCGTTGTCGGTCTCATCCCCTTCGAGTCCCTTCCCGGCGATCGAGAACGGATTGATGTCGATCGCTCCGCTGCCGTCGAGAGCGAACATCAGACCGCAACCCAGATCGGCTCGCAGCGTGCAGTCGGTCCCCTGCATCACTGCCAGTCCATTCCCGGCAATCAGATCGGAGTCGATCGCGACCTGATCACCGGCCAGCTTTAGACCGCATCCGGCGTTGACACTCAGCCCACAGCCACCATCCGGGGCAAGGCCCGATCCCGCAATCGCCACGGAGTTGAGAAAGACGCCGTTGCCATCCACGCCGATCCCACATCCGGGTCGCACTTGCAGGTCGCACCCCGCAACGCCCGTCTGCAGACCGCTCCCTGCGAGGTCGCTGGTCCTCACCCGCAGCTTGCCGTCATCGGGGTCATTGGCATCATCGACTTTCTCCAGTCCACAGCCGGGATCGGCAGCTGTCCCGCTCTGGAATGGCCCAATGTCCCAGTGCAGACTAAACGTATTCCAATTGGCGGAGACGAAGTCGTCCTTCTTCACAGCGGCGTAGGGGCTGTAGGCGGGGACGGTGATCTCGCGGGCGTCGGCACCGGCCCCGACGTTGAGCTTCACTTCGCCGCCAGCGCCCTCCGGAATGTCATCGACCACATCGCCGTGGAAGTACCAGCCGCCGACCACTCCGTACCAGTGTTTCGCCTCGTGGGAGAAATAGACATCGATCTTGTCTCCGGCGTCGACGGTGGAAGTCTTGCCGAACGCCACGCCTCGAAAGCCTTGATCGCCATACAGGTCAATCTGCTCGTCGGTGCGTTCCCAGGCGTCGTTCTCGTACTTCAGGAGCCAAGCTTGAGCGGGTTCGGTGTCGCCCTGCTTGAGCGTGTCGATCATCTCAGCCTTGCGGATGATCGGCTGGGCATCACCGAGGCGGACTACCGCCCACTTGTCGGCTCCGGTGCCGGGTTCCTTCCAGAGGATCGTGGCGGAACCACTGCCACCTGATTTCAGGAAACCGGTCTCTTCGTGCTCGATCTCCGCGAACGTGTCGCTCTCTTCGGTGACATCGAGCCGCACCGGGCAGACACCGCTGATCACCGCCAGGCCGATGCCATCGACCGCGAGCGGCTCCAGCAAAATGCAAAACCGGCCGGGATGGTCCTCCTTGTCCGGGACCACACCGACCAGCAGAATGTCGTTCTGGAATGTGTCGAGGTTTTCAGTCGGCGTGAACATCGGGCGGTCGATACCGAGGACATCAAACCGACCGCGATCCTCGCTGGAGGCGTTTTTGACCTTCACGATCCCCGATTGGCGGAACATTGGCTGGGGATCGCGGGACCGTGCCTGCTGCCGATTACGAAAATCCTGCGCTGCGTCGAGGAACGCGTTGAACGTCTCGGCAGGGATGCGCAGCGGTTGACCGGATTGGACTTTTTCCATGAGTGAGAGCAGACAGAGGAACTACGAACCAATCCCCAGTGACGCAAAGTTGTTGGTGGGGTAAACCTGCTCGACATACACCGCAATCGGCTTCTTCACTAACACTTTGGCGGTCGTGTCCTCAGAGTCGGCGTACCGCACCCACAGGTACTCCCAGCCCTTCTTGTTGATCCCGGTGATCTCGCCGATGACGAGTCCGGTCGCATTCGGACTGGCGGCGAACTTGAAGGTGATCTCCCAGTCC
>JANPCU010000127.1:0-29677 GCA_031431195.1 Planctomycetota bacterium
CAAAAGCCCGCCGGTTGCAACCGGCGGGCTTTGGTCGCAGTGCGCAGTGCTGGTCACTCCGGATGCGATCACCAGTGCAAGACCGCACCGCGAGGTTGTCGAGATGAACCAACGCGGAATCACGAAGTGGCTCCTCAAATGCCGGATGAGGTACTGAGCGAGTCCGAAACTATTTCACAAAAGCTCTCAGGGGGATGCACCGCAGAGGACAGGGAGGACAGCAAAGGTGAGAGTGATCTCCGAAATCCCCTCTGCGAACCTCCGCGTCCTCTGCGGTGAATTCCAAGAACTTGTGTCGAGCGAGTGCCGCGTGGGCGATGTCTGGACTCCCATGTCGCCCCGGCACGGCGGACTTACGTCCGCCGCTCGCTGTCTCTCCTCATTCTACCGCGCGGGCTTCAGTTCCCACTTCTCACCAAAGAAATCGGCAGCTGCGATCTTGCCGGGCCAGCGGGCATCGGGCGGTGTGGAGAGGTCGATGATGGCCCAGTCGGGGAGCTTGGGCACTTGGCGGGCGTTGTTGAGGTAGTCGTACTCGCGGTAGGTGAACGAGCTGTTGAGGACGACGTACTTCTCGGGGTTGAGCGGGTTCGGGTAGATCAGGACCGGGGCGTGCGACTTCGCGTCGAACTTCTGCTCGCCGACGCTGATCTGCTCGGCACCCCACTGAATCGGCAGCTTGTCCGCGACCTTGGCGATCGTCGGGTTGCTCTGCGGATCGCCCCACAGGATCAGGTGGTAGTTCTCGATGTCCTCGGGCTTCAGTTCCTCGCTAGTCTTCACGCGGGCATCGCCGCGCATCTGGCGGTGCCACTCGCGGACCGCGCGGTTGAACTCGGCATCGACCCACTTGTCGACTTCGGGGTGACGACCAGTGGCAGAAGGTTTCACGAAGAGGAACGGCCCCATGAGAGCGTCATCGATCGGGCCTTGGAGGTTGTGCTTCTTGACGAGGTCTTTCGAGGGCGGCTCGACGGGAGAGACGAGTTGCCATTTCTCGTTAACGAGGCGGAATCGAGCGCCCCACGAGCGATCGGAACGGCGGGGGACGCTCGTGACAAGCCCTTCGGTGTTCTCTGGCATCAATGGGCGAGTAGCATCGATCGGTGGGCTGGCAGGTGCGAAATAGACCTCGATCCGACCACTGTCGTCACTGATCGGCAATTCAAGGGAGAACTCCGTCACGTTGACGACATCAATATCCACTTTATCAACGTAGTTCGACCGATAGTTCATGGTAACAACCTCTGTCTGAATCGTGGCGGGCTTCCAATGCTCCTTCAAGGCATGAATCGTGACCCAATGTGCCGTGTTGTACTTAAGAGTCGCCGTCGTGAAGTTCATCATGCGTAGAGGCTCCTTCGTCCGCAACTGGTCCAGCGTCGCCAAACGCGTCTCGATCTCCGCTTGGGCCGCCGGGCTAATACTGTGAGCCGTCTTCGGCGCGATGATATGCGTTAGCTCAAAACGCTCCCCCTCCGGAAGATTCCAGCACGCCGCTGCCATGATGTCCGCCGCCTGCTTCTGGCTGTCGATCTCTCCGCTGTAGGCGATCGTCGGCAGCATCCGCAGGTTCCGCGCCCAGACCGGGCAGTCGTACATCTGCCACAGAGTTTGCTCGAACGGGTACGGCTTCAGTTCCTCCTTCTGGAACACCTTTAAGAAGTCCGGCGTCTCCGAGAACCCGGCTCCCGGATTGGCGGCGAACCACTTGTCGGGGTAGTGAACCGCGAGATGCCACGCTGCGGCCCCGCCCATCGAGAAGCCGCGAATCGCGACCCGCTTCGGATCGATCGGGTACTCGGAAAGGGCATGGTCGAGGACTTCCAGAGTGTCGACTTCACCCGCCAGTTTGTTGGCGTTGCAGTAGCGCCCGAACGGGTGAATCATCATCACGCCGGGGGCCGGTTCCGGCGAGGCACTGGTCATCCGCTGGGCGATGAACTGGAGTTCGAGGCCCTTCTCGCTGCGACCCCGGCACCAGATATCGGCTCGCATTCCGGGGAGCGGCGGGGGATCTAGCTCTTGTTGATAAACAATTCCATACGGCTGAACGCTGCCGTCGAGCTTCGAACGGAAGCCCCGCACGACCATGCCGGTGGCCGCGGTCCAGGGAGTCTGATTCTTCGCCAATGCCTCGGCTCGCTTGAGTCCCTCGGCCAGGACCTCCTTCGCCCGCTTCGCATCCGACGGATCAAAGAACCCGTCCTCCTCCAAGGCGATCTTCACCGCCCGAGCGAAGATTTCCACATCGGGCAGGTACGTCTGCACGACCGAACTCTTCGACCCCCGCAGCTCCACGATCTTCTCGCTGAGCGTCTTGAGTGTCCCTTCCAATGCCTCGCGTTCTGCCGGGTCAATCATCACTCCCGGCGGCGGCACCTGCCGGACCGTCGCCCATTGGTTATCCGCTGGACCATCCGCGAAGAGCGTCGAACACGAGACCACACACAGAGCCAGCGACACGAATCGAAAGAGTTTCATCAGCCCGATCCCCAGAGGAGTTGGTCAGTGGAATCAATTCATGCTAATGAGTGAGTCGCCGATTGGCCATCGGCTGAGGTTGCACCGTACGACGGACTTCCTTGTCCGTCGTCCTCGCTGAATACGACGACGGACGAGGACGTCCGTCGTACGGTGCTGTAACATGCCCCGATGCCCTTCGACTGGATCACTCACGAACTGCACGCGCTCGACAAGGCCGGGCTGCGCCGACACGCGAGAGTCTGTGAACCTCTCCCGCGCGGGCGTTGCCGGGTCGATGGCAGCGAACTCGTCCACTTCGCGTCGAACGATTACCTCGGGCTGGCGGGCGACCCGCGCGTGGTCGCAGCTGCTCTCGACGCGACGGCTCGCTATGGGGCGGGGTCTCGGGCGAGTTCGCTGGTCAGTGGACGCACGCCGCTACATGCGGCTCTCGAACGGGCCATTGCCGAGTTCGAGGGGACGGAAGCGGCGGTCCTCTTTCCCACCGGTTTCGCGGCCAACGTGGGAGCCATCGGGAGCCTCGTCGAAACGGGCGATGTCGTGTTCTGCGACCGGCTCAATCATGCGAGCCTGATCGATGGGTGTCGGTTGAGCGGAGCGCGGCTGCGGGTCTACTCGCACTGCGACCTGGCCCAATTATCCAACGAACTCGACAAGGCGAAAGACGCCCGTCGCCGATTGATCGTTACGGATAGCCTGTTCAGCATGGACGGTGACGCCGCTCCGCTGGCTGAGTTGTTTCAGTTGGCCAACCAGTCACAAAGCATGTTGCTAATCGATGAGGCGCATGCGACCGGGATCTATGGAACGCACGGGCGCGGACTGTGCGAAGAGGGTGGACTCGATGGCCCAGTCTGGCCCCCGACTCCCGACTCCCGACTCCCGACTCCCCCCAAGTGCGTACGGGTGGGCACCTTGAGCAAAGCTCTCGGCTCGCAAGGTGGCTTTGTCGCCGGCACCCTGGCACTCTGCGAATGGATTCGCAACACCGCTCGGCCCCAGATGTTCTCGACAGCCCTCACTCCGGGAGCCTGCGGGGCGGCGCTGGAATCGCTGCATCTCATTCGCCAGGAACCAGACCGCCGCGTGCGAGTCCGCGACCTTGCTCGACAATTGAGATCGGAGTTGCAGGCTGCCGGTTGGACAGCCATGGGAGAAGCCGATTGCCCGATCGTGCCGCTCATCGTCGGCGACCCACAAGCTGCGGTGTCGCTCTCGCTGGGACTCCAACAGCATGGATTCCTAGTCCCGGCGATTCGTCCGCCGACCGTGCCGCGCGGGACATCTCGGTTGCGGATCTCCCTGACCTCCGAGCATACGCCCGAAGACATCCGTCGCTGTGTGGCCTGGCTCGCCACTCATCGACCGAGTTCTCGATAGACTTCGTGCGGAGCCGAGTCATACCTCTGGACGAGCCAAGCGTCCGCTCGGAGTGTTCCGGCGAGCCCCTGGGGTGAGCCGGGGTGTTCTGGCGAGAGAGCTTACGCCAGCCGAAGTGAATTGTGGCCACGCGATCGAGCGGAACAGCGTCAATATCCAGGGAGTCGCTGTCGGGCTGGAACCCCCCGGCTGACGCCGGGGGCTCGCCAGAAAGTCTCGTTCACTCCGCGTGAAGTGTTATTTCCCTCATGCCGTTTTCCGATATTCCACACGCTGCGCCCCGGGGATCGGGCTACACGGAGAGATTGCTTGACGAAGGACTGATCATCGCGCATTATACGTACAGATGTCTGAACCTTCAGGAGCCTGCCGATGTCCGATCGCCCCGCCTTGTCCCGTGCCGAAATGGAGGTCGCACGCATTGTGTGGACGCTCCGTGATGCCACCGTCCGGCAGGTTCTGGACAACCTGCCCGAGACCCGCGACATCAATTACAAGACCGTGCAGACCTTTCTGCGGAGGCTCGAAGCCAAGGGCTACCTTGTCTCCAAGCGAGACGGTCGCAGTTTGGTCTACACCGCCGACGCCCGCCCGAAGCAGGTGATCCGCGATACCGTGAAGAACTTTCTGAATAACCTCTTCAACGGGGAACCCCTGCCGCTCGTCGAGCATCTGATCCGCGATCAGGGACTTGACAAGAACGAGATCACCCAGCTGCGGACGCTCCTCGACGAATTGGATGCAGGCAGCAACGCCAAGTAGAGAATTCACTTCCCGTCAGACCGGAGGCGTCTGCGTCGCACTGGCAGGTCAGTTCGCTGCCCATTCTCGGGGGATGTCACGTGAATTTGAACCTCGATGGACTGACAAACGTCCTCTGGACACAGCTGTGGCAGCTCACACTGCTCATCCCCTTGGCGATTGGTCTCGTGCGATTTGCCTGCCGGGGGCGATCACACTTGGGGTATGTCATTCTGCTGGCCGTGCTGGTGAAGTGCCTGGTTCCTCCGTTATGGAGCAGCCCCACGGGAGTGTTCAGCTGGGCCTCGCATGCGCTGGGGATCGGGAACGGAGAAGTGACCCCGCTGGCGGTGCCAGTTGTGGCCCCGGCTGCTCGCCCGACTGCGGTCGTTAAGACAACTGCGTCATCTTCGGTTTCGGAGGCTGCGACGCCAGCGGTCTCCACCTCTGAGACACCAATCTTAGAGGAATCGGTCGATTCAAAGCAGATGCCCACACAGGCCCTCAGTCCCTCGCCCCAGCTTCCCGAGGCCACCGAATCAGCTGCCCTTCGGTCCGCTGCGTCGATTCATTGGGGACAGGTCGGCCTGGCGGCGCTGCTGGCATCCTGGGTCTGCGGCACCGTCGGAGTCGTGGGCTACCTGCTCGCCAAGCGGATCTATCTGGAACGCTTCCACGATGACACCCGCGTCGACACCAAGGCTGAACTGCTCTCGATCGTGTCCGAGTGTGCCATCGCCCTCGACCTGCGTCATCGACCTGACCTCGTCGTCACGACACACCCGACAATTCCGTTCGTAGTCGGCTGGTGGTCCCCGCGACTGGTGCTGCCGAAACACATCGTGGACCGCTCGACCACAGCGGACATGCGGCTCATCATTGCCCATGAACTGAATCACTTGCGACGCTGGGATACGGCGACCAACTGGATTCAGCTGGGGGTACAGGCCGTGTGGTGGTTCCACCCGCTGGTCTGGTGGTTGAATGCGGAGATTCGCCGCTGGCGAGAATCGTGTTGCGATGAAGAGGTCGTCGCCCGACTGCAGTGCCAGCCTTCTCAGTATGCGCACTGCTTGCTCAATGTGCTCGACTTCCAAGCCTCTTTGAGGGCGACTAGCGGACTCGATAGTTTGAGTCCGTTCGAGGTCACCAAGCAGCGTCTGCAAAATATCATGCAGCCTGCTGGGCAGTTCCCCCGGTCGACGCCGTGGGCCGTGTGGCTGGCGTTCGTGGGTCTGACACTCATCGTGCTTCCGGGCGCCGCCTTTACCTTGCCGCAACAAGTGGCTGAAGCCCACGACGAGATCCCCACAGCTCCGATTGATGTCGCTGAGCCGGTGGTTCCCCCGGCACCGCCAGTCGCGATTGAGATCACTCCTGTTCCGCCGCTGATTGACATCCCGCCGCCGCCGGTTCCGGTTGCAGCTGCCGCCTCGGACTGGCAATACAAGTTCGACGTTCACCGCAACTACCAATACGATGTTGCGATCGAGGAGGACGGACTCCACGGCACCACTCGGCATACCGGTCAACTCAGTGTGCGAGCGACCTATGTCAGTGGCGGCTTCTGGGCCCTCCAGATTTCCAATCCTCAACTGATGTCGTCCGAGGTTCCCAGCCCCAACCAGCCCTTCGGGAGAGGCTTTCGGCCTCCACGCATCCCCGGCCCATTCGAGAGAGGGTACGAAGTCACGATCGATGCTCAGGGGCAAGCGACCGAGGAGAGCGGCGACGGCACACTGCCGCTGTTCCTAGGCAACTGGTCGAACTGGCTGTTCAGTCCGCTCCCCACCGCAAATCAAGCGGCCACCTGGGAAGAGGAGGGAATCACCTCACTGTCACTGATGGCCGAACCGACAGTCGGACCGTTCGGAGACCCGGACTACAGCCCTTTCGGCCGCCGGACCGAGACCGCCCGTCTTCCCGCCACGACGCTTTTGAAGACGGCTCAGTTAACCGCCAACGGAGTGCTGACACTCACTCGCACTCGCGTGGTGAAGTCCAACGAACTCGTCGACAAAGAACCGCGTATCGAGTTGCGTGATGAATCGATCTGGAGCTTTGACACTCAACTGGGAATTCCGATCTCACGGACTGGCTCCGGCGAGTTGATCCAGCGACAAGTCAATCAGACCCAGAAGCGTCCATTCAAGTATTCCGTCCGTCTGGCTACCACTGACGGCCAGAATGAGGTGACTGAGGCCACAACAGCGGCTGCGTCGCAGATTGCGATACTGCCGCCGAGCATGCAAACCGTCCCCGGCATCGTGCGCCCCAATCGCCGCGCCCCTGTCTCGCCGGACAAGCCTCTCCAGAAGGGGCAGAAGTTCCTCATCGAATGGAACGGCAGCTATTTTCCGGGCGAAGTCATCGATGTTCCCAATCACAACGCCGTGAAAATCCACTATGAGCAATGGAGCGAGCAGTGGGACGAAATCGTCCCTCGCCAGAGACTGCACGAACCCGCTTCCAATGAGCGACCAGAAGAGTCGATCGAAGGAGAGTGATCTCCGAATCGGAGCGAATTGCAGCTCACAGCCCACTCAACCATCTCTACTTCACGCGGCGAGAAATGAGACATTTCGTAGGACGGACGTCTTCGTCCGTCCGTGTGGAACACGTGGGGGAGCGACGGACGAGGACGTCCGTCGTACGTCTCCATCTGGCCCGCGTGAAGTCTAAGAAGTGACTCTGGGTGAGGGGATGCTCCGCGCGATACGCCACCTCGGTGAGTCGCTGTTTCGCCAGATCGCTGGCAAGGGCCGCTTGGCACAATATCCCCATCCAGCGCAACATTCAGCCTGAGACAGACACATGACCAGACATCGGAGTGGTCCGGGGATCACTCGGAATGATAAATCGTGTTATCATTCCAGTCCCCAACCTCTCACTCCGGCAAGGCGTTCGCGATGAACAAAAAGGTTCAGAAACAAATTGATGTCGCGAAGAAGAAGATCACAAATCTTCAACAACAGCTCGCTGGGGCCAAGGCTCAGCCGGATGATCCGGCGGATGTGCCTCGGTTGGAAAAAGAGATCGCCGCATTGCTGGCTGAGATCGCCAAACTGAAGTCGTTGCCATGACACCGACGACGATCATCGTGGTCCACCGGGCGGAGAAACGCAGCAAGTGTTCGGTCGAGCCGCTACGCAAGACGGGGCAGTTTGTTTTCTGGCGTTACCCGAAACGCGGCACAGAATCGATCGAGGGGTACGTCCGGCTCGGCCTGGGGGGACCTCCACTTTCTTCGGAAGATCATGACCGGGGACTGGTGCTGCTCGATGGATCATGGCGCTGGGCGGCCAAGATGGAAAAGTCCTACGCCGATGTACCAGTGCGAAGTCTGGGGCCGTGGCAGACAGCCTATCCCCGGCAATCTCGCGTCTTCGAAGACCCGGCAGAAGGGCTGGCCACGATTGAGGCGCTCTATGCCGCGTTGTGCCAAATGGGGCGGCCCGTTGAGGGGTTACTGAGCAGTTATCACTGGGGAGAACTGTTCTTGGAAAAGAATCGGGAACTTATTGATCTCTGGGCACTTACTACACGTAAGGCGAGCGGTCAGACTTGATTGACCCGTGGCACGGGCGTCCCGCCCGTTCTTCTCAGTCAACTCTCAGGGGCGAGACGCCCCTGCCACGGTCAGCTTTCTTTGACCGATCGCCTAAAGGCTTCACGTCAGGCTTGTCGTCCCCCTCAAACGGCGTAAACTGACTGTTGTCCGACGTTGGAACACGAGAGATACAGGAGAGGGCCATGTTGTCACGTCACAGCTGCCGGTACAGCTTTGTTGTCGTATTCACCATCAGTGGGCTGATGGGCTGTGGGGGAAATACGCCTGCTCCGCCGCCGGTCAATCCGTACGCGAGTGGGGGAAGTGGCGTGGGAGGAGACGCCCCGGTTGGCCCGACAACAACTCCGGCTCCCGCGATCACGACGGCCCCGGCTTCGACCGCTTCGAATCCTTACGGTGGCTCCTCTCCGTCCACGACGGCGAACCCGTATGGGACTCAGCCGGGCACTCCGCCCAAATCGAAACCCGAAACTCCCGAGCCGGTCCCCGTCGAGCCGACCCAGCCCACTCCCCCCGCAGTGGTGGAGATGAAGCCCCAGCCCGTGGTCCCGATTCCTGTAGCACCGACTCCGGTCACGACACCCGAAAAGCCTGTCGTCCCCGCGGTGGAGACTCCCGTGGCCCCGACCGAAAAGCCCGCGTTGCCCAGCTGGTCTCTGGCTCTGGACCCGGCCCCGCGCGGGAGCTTCGCAGCTGCGGGGGCCAAGCTGAGCTTGAAGATGCCGTCGCTGGGGGCGATCGGGCCGGACTTCGTGGAATCGACTCGCCTGCGAGTGTTGTATCCAGTCACTCCCAGCCCGTTCGTGGCTCTGGGGCTTAATGACGAGAAGAAGCAGTATCGTGAAGTGTGGAATCTGATCGAGAAGAAAAAGCTCGGTCAGGTCCGCAACCTGGAATTCGGCAGCAGTAAGGGGCAAACGCTGAGTCCCGATGGCCAGTACCTGGCCGGAAAGCCGCAATGGGACAGTGCGATCTCGGTCTTTAGCCTCACTCAGAATAAAGCCCTGCCGCCGATCAAGCTCAGTGGAAATGCGTCAAAGCTGGTGGCCTTCGCCGGGAAGACGCGGCTCGTCTTCGAGGACAACAAGGAGCTGCGGGTCTTTTCCGTCCCCGAGTTCAAGCCGCAAGCGATTGTGAAGCTGGAGAGTTGGAAAGTCGACGACGGTTGGGCGATCAGCCCCGGTGGACGCTATTTCGTCGCGGTCACGCGATCTGGAAAAACCGCTGGGTTGACGATGACCGATCTCGACACGGGGACTGTTGCGGCGACGCTTTCGCTCGTGGGCGAACCGGAGTGTCTCGGAGCGGCCTTCTCGGTCGATGGCCAGCAACTGGCCGTACTACTGGGTGGGGACGCGCCTCAACTGCGCGTGTGGCAAGTCGCGACGGGGGCGATTTCCAGAGAGTTCGATCTCACGGAACAGGCCGAGACCGTTGCTCCGCGAGAGAACTATCAAGGGGGGCCACTGGAGTGGTTTCCCGATCAACGGCATCTTCTGATCCGAGGGACAGCGGTTTACGATACCGTCGAGGGGAAGCTGATCGCCGAACTGGCGTCGCCGCCGATCTATCCTGTGCGCGTGGTCAGCCCGGATCAGTTGGCGATCGCTGTGGATGGCGTGCTCGTCACACATGATCTGTCGACGGAGATCAAAGCCAGCCTGGGGACTCCGGCGGTCGAACCCGGCACCCCCGAACCGACGCATCCGGTCGTAGAGTCCAAGCCCGTCGACCGGACGGGGGTCGCACGTGTCGAACTCGAAGAGGGGGACTGGAACGTCAAACCGGGCAAGCCGCCTGCGCCCGTCAAGGCCACCGCCCGAGGAGCGGAAATTCCCCAGGGACAGATTTACATCGGCTGTCTCTCGCAGTCTTCCAATGGAGTGGGGTACGTGATGTACACGAGCGATCCGCTGGCGTTGAATGATCAGGGGCTACTCGCCGCCGAGCCAACGACTCGCTTTTGGTTGGAGACTCTTGACCTCAAGACGGGCGACAAGCAGAAGACCGTTCCACTGCCCCCCTTGTCGGTGCTGATGAGTGTGAGCCAGGACGGGACGCGGGTCTGCACCCAGAATGCCGATGGACTCGACCGATTGGACATCTGGGCGGTGCGAGATGGCTCGCATCCGGGAAGCTTGGCTCCTTATCACGATGCAGCCCCCGGACCGGACCAGCGCGTCGGATACGCCGAATTCATTGACAATTTCAGCTTGCTGACCACAGCACCGGGGCGCATGACTCTGTGGGATACCGAGTTGAACAAAGCCCTCTATGAGGTCGAAATCGGGGATCTGCGCCCCGAACTGTCTCCGGCGCGAGACTACGTGGCGGTGACGGATGCGGGGCGAAGGATGATCTATCTATTGGAGTCGAGGACCGGAAAGTCAGCGGGGGCGATTGCCCTGTCAGAACTGGCGGAAGACTTTGCGGCAGCGTGCGCGTTTCACCCGGAGGGGCGATTCTTTGCGGCCCTCACTCAGCGGGTGGATGGCGGCGAACTGCGCGTCATCGACTTGAACACCGGCGAGACCAAGAAGCAGTTCCCGCTGCCGATTTCTGGTCAGATCCTGCAATGGGTGGGGGCGGACTATCTCCTGATTGATGGCAGTTCGCTGGTCAGTGTCAGCCGGGAATGCGTCGTCTGGAATTACACACTCCCCGGCGGCATGCACTTGCGCGACAGCCCCGATCAACGGCACTGGTACATCGCCTCTGACCCGGATCGCTCCAATGTCTACAACGTCCGGGGCGTCGACATGCCCGACCAAGCCATTGTGGAACGCATCGGTGCCGCCAGTCTGCGTGGGTCAACACTGCTCTCGCCGGGCCGGGCCATTGATCTGGATGTGCAGGTGGCCGACCTTGCAGGGGAGGCCGGTTTCTCCGCCAAGGTCAAAGCCATTCTGACCGATCGCTACTTGGGAGCACGCATCAAGGTCATTCCGGGTGCCCCGATCACGTTGATCGTGCGAGACAACAACGATTCCGGCTGGAGCCTGAGTCTCCAGCAGAATGGCCAGCCCATCTGGACCCACGAGATCGATGGCACCGAAGGCCCGTCCGCTCTCTTGAGTTTCGAACCTCCGAAGCACGCCTTTCCGGCGGGGGCTGAACGTGGAGCCGGACAGTCGACGCTGACAGTGCGTGGATCGAAGTAGTCCATTGTTGCTCCGCGTAGCCCAAGACCCCAAGAGCAGTTTCAGAATCGGTCTTCAACTCGCACAGACAGGAATGTCTGTGCCACTGATCTGTGGAGTAGACATTCCTGTCTGCCTTTCCGGCAAACCGATTCTGAAACTGCTCCAGGTCCGGGCGTCGTGTAGCACTGGAGAGAGCTTTGCTCGCCCGCTTGCCTACCGTGGGAGACAGACGATGAACTTGTCCGAACGAACTCGCCTCGACCTGCTCGACGCACTCGCGCAACTCAGCCGCATCCGCCCCGAGTGGCGGATGGGGCAAACGCTCGCGAACTTGGCGATGAAGGCAGGTCACTTGGAGGCTGGCGCGGTCTGGGACTTGGAGGACGCGGAAGCACTGGATGCCGCGAACACCCTGATCGAGCAGTATGCGGAGTCTCTGTCGACTGTCGCTGCCCCCGTCAGCTGAACTGGGTGTCGGGTCGCACTGGCAAGGGCATTGATTCGCCCGTGCGGAGACGGCTCACGGATCGCATCTCACGATTCCTCCGCCTCCGATGCACTAAGCCACTGGTAGTTCCAAGCGACCGCCCGTGGGGCCCGGAAGGTCCGTAGAAGGTGAAGGTTTTCTGCGATGGATGAGCTTCGGTACACTCGACATCAGGTTGCTCGCGGATCTCTGCCAGACGCTGAACACGGAGATGTGTTGTTTTTGGTTAAGGGATGCGCAGTCTTGAGGTTGACCTATCAAATTCGACTGCTCACATTTCGAGCGGTCCAGGGTCGGCTGAAACTCGTGATCAAGGTGTTGTCGAGTTGCACGATTCATCCTTCGTTGAGTCAGTTTCAACGAGACCATCGAAGCGTCATGCGTATTGAGAAAGTCGAACTGAAGGGGAAATCGTAATGGGTTTGTACCTCTGTGTGTTCGAGGACGACGAAGAACTCGATGGTGTGGAAGTGGGGTCTTACTCCGACTTCGGATATTTTCGAGGTACAGTCACTTCGCGGCTTGAGAACGGCGTTCCAGGATGCAGATTTCCGACACTGATTCTCCACTCTGACTGTGATGGCGAGTGGTCATCGGACGAATGCATTGTTTTACGCGCGGAGCTTTTACAAATCTCCATTGAACTTCATGAGTTCCCAGGTGCTGAGTTTCAATCTCCTTGGCAAAAGGAAGTCGCAAAGACCTTCGGAGTCCAAGTGAATTCACTGTATGATTCTTTTATTGATGTCGACGGCGAGCCCCTGATCCAGAGAATGATCGGTCTGTGCGATATTGCGATAGCACGGGGAGTTTCGATCTTATTTCAGTAACTTGCATGAGGACCACATCGGCGGGGTGGTACTGTCAAGCAAGGCCCCGCTGCCGAATGAGAGGTGATTACGGGTGGCGCTGGCGGCCCCTTTCGGTCGCCAGCGCTTTCGAGCCTAGCCGGGGAGTGGAAACGTGATCAATCACCTGTGGGCGACTCGCCCGTGCGGAGACGGCTCACGGATCGCATCTCACGATTCCTCCGCCTCCGAGGCACGCAGGCACTGGCGAGTCTGGTGGCCGCAAAGCCTCCGTACCCTGAAGGGGTGAAACATCACAGCCCAGGGTCGCGACCGCAGGGAGCACACCCTGGGTCACGCACCCCCGCCCGCCTCAACCCTGAAGGGGTTGTACACTCGCCCGCCGCTTCTAGAACCCCTTCAGGTTTGATCAATGGTGGCCTGACAAACCCAGGGTAGACTCCCTGCGGTCGCCAACCTTGGGCTAGCGCCCAATAGCACTTACTTTAGATCACTAACCCGAAGCGTCAGCGAGGGAAACCCAGGGGAAAGTCGCTTTCGCTCCCCCTCGCTGACGCGTCGGGTTGGTAAAGTAAGTACCATTGGGCAATCACCTGCAACCCCTTCTGGGTACAGAGCTGTTCTGGATGTTTTTTGTGGCTGAAATCTGATTGCTCTTCACCCCAGCATTCGCACTGTCCGACACACGTTCTCCACGGCATTCGCCGCCACCAGAAACTCGGGGCTGGTCGACATCCGACTCGCCGCTTGCAAGTCCTCCGGGAGCGTCCCCAGCAAGTGTTCCTTCAGCAGCCGGGCCAGCCAGTTCGCGCGGGCCTCCGCAAATCGCTGGTGCAGCTTCCGGAGTCGCAGCTGGAATTGCCCCGCGCCTTGCGACACGCCTTCGCTGATCACCGATTCACCGACCGACGCGGCCACCGTTCCGCCGACTACGTCCGCCGTCAGATGGCCCAGCGTCGATGTTGCGACTGAGGCGAACATCACGTCGCCCACCAGTCCCACACCTGTCACAGCGAGGATAACCGACACTGCGGGCCGCGCTGCGGCAGCGAGTGCATCGAGTCGGCGGAAGAGCTTGAAGAATTCGGGGCTGTCCTCGGAGAAGGTCGCCATCTCGGCTTGCACCAGCGACCTCAATTCCGACGCGATGTCGGTCTCCTCATGCGACTGACGGATCTTCTGAATCAAGCCCGAGCGGGAGACCCCCGTCAACAGCTTCGATAGCCTCGGCTTCAGTAAATCGTTGCCGAGTTCCGTCAGCCATTCGAGTTTCTCATACACCTTCTCGATGGTCTCTAGGACAGCCGCCCATTCGCGGTCACGATAGAGCTGGACCGGGTCGACTGGCTCGCCTTGAATTCGGTCGCGGGCCATCCGCACCGGGGCCATCACCGCGCGGGTCAGCAGGTTGTACGAGTCATGCACGCGGGCGGTCCACCCCTTGCGCTGACCGCCCCACCACAAGCGGACTTCATCCACCAGCAAACTGGTCGGAATGGTCGGCCAGTCGGCGACCTCGGCGAGTTTGTTCGCAGTCAACAGCTGGGCGGCACGGTGATACTGATCGCTCTGTCCACGCACTTCATTCAGCCAGCGCGGAACGCCCTCCTCGGGATCGATGAGTTGCTTGAGAGAGCCGCCCAGCGAGCGCAGCTTGATCTCCCCGAACCGCAGCGAGGTCAGGTCGGCCATCAGATTGCGAGTGACTCCGGCATCCACTGCTGCTGTCGTCGTCGGTGGCCACGGTCGTTCATAAAACGGCAGTTGCAACGACTCCGCCGCTCGGCGATCGTTGGGAGCCACGTACAAAATCTGCGGGCGGATCTTCGTCTCTTTGCAGAACGTCTCGACCCACAGCGGCCAGTACGGTTCGTCCTCCGGCAGCAGACACTGGTTGAACACCAGCAGGATCGATTTGTCCTCAGCAGCTGCCTTGCGAAAGAACTCCTTGACGGCGGCGTCGTTGTACTTCTGCTGCGTCAGAACCGCGACCAGCACATCGGCACAGCGGCGGATGTTGTCGGCCCGATCCCAGTTGACGCGGGCATCACTGTCGACATCGGGAGTGTCGAGAATCAGCAGATTGGCGGGCGTCTCGTCGCACTCGCGAATGAAGAGCCAGTCGACGCCCTCTTCTTTGAGTGGCTCATCCGCACCGGCCCAGTCACGCAGGACAAAGCCAGGGAAGATCGCCTGCAAGTCGTGCGTCTCGCGAAACCCTATCGGCACGAGACACGTCGGGTGCTTGGTCCCCGAGGCGAGCGGGCTGGTCGCACTCGCTCGAAACCCGGCCAAGTGGTTGAACACCACACTCTTCCCAATGTTCGTCCCGCCGACCACCGCCACAACCAGATACGACTGATCCGACAGCTGGGGCACGAGCTTGCGGGCCAGCAGTTCGTACCACTCGCGCCCCACGAGCGGAGCCAGCCGCGCATCCCCGCACCGCGCATCGAGCGCGGTCACCGCCCGCGACAGCTGCTGAACTGCATTGGCACACGCTTCAAAGTCGGCAGGCATGGGCGATGAGTCACTCCGGAGGATGGATGGCAGGTCGATGAAAACGCGATCGGCATGAGGTGATGGGAGTATAGCACTCGGGGATTGCGACCGGGCAAGTGGCACTGGTTGGCGATCATCAATTCAGTGTGTGCATCCGAAAAGTCGGCAGCCTCTCACATCAACAGCCCCTCCCAGTCCCGATTCTCACGTCAACCGGAGGTGATACATCGCACTCCAGAGACAAGCGGAATGGGAAACGCCGAGGGCGCGGAGGACGCCGAGTTCCGCAGTCAGGCCTTTCTCTGCGTCCTCCGCGCCCTCGACGTTTCCAATTTCCCAGGCACCAGAGACAAGCATCTCATGGGGCGCGTTCTCCCAGATCCCGCGTTCTCAAGGTGACTGGGATCCGTGGTGAAACTCGGCCGACTTTGCGGATGCACACACCGTCAATTCCATGCCGTGACAGGCAGATCGATAGCGAGCGGGCGGACGTAAGTCCCCCGTACTCGTGCGATGTGTTGGTGTCTTAAACCCAGCGCGGCGCCGAGTGAGACGTTCCGGCGAGCGGGGTGGCGTCAGCCCCCTGGTTCTTCGGCGCATCCCTGAAGAACCATCCGGCTCACGCCGGACGCTCGCCAAAATGTCTCGTCTCATACCGCGCGAGGTACATACACCATTCGGCTAAGTCACGTCGCACTGGCACGGGGGACTTACCGTCCGCCCGCTCGCTCGCTGCGGTTTGGTAAGGGCGAGCTTTTCCATTATTTCGCTGTGACCGTACTGCGACTCTGAAGCTTAAAGCCGCGACTGGGCCACCTCGGCCAGAACAGAGTACATCCAACCACCGATGCTGTGCGTGCCTCCGAATTAATAGGCTTCTGTGAAACCCTGCCCCCTCACCCTGGCCGGATGAAACGCCGTTTCGCACCAGGCCACATGGGTGAACCGCCAGTGTCGCCGCCTCAACGCCCCTTCCAGCCCCCACTCCGCCCTCAGCGAGTGCCTCAACTCACCTCCGCTGCCCCACTGAAATCTGTGAAAATCTGTGTCATCTGTGGACAAACTCTCTGCACCGGAGAAGCTCGATTTAGAAAGATTTGGTCCACAGATTTCACAGATTGGCACAGATTAGTGCAGTTTCAGAATTGGTCTTCCGCGAGAGAGTAGACAGGAATGTCTGCCCCGCTGCTCAGTGGCACAGACATTCCTGTCTGTGCCAACGGAAGACAATCTCTGAAAGTGCTCTAAACTCCCGGCAATCGGACGATTCACGGTCCTCGGACGAGGGCGGTTGACTCCCCAATCCATATTCACCGAAAGGACCGAGGTTGCCCAGTGTTCGCTCGATTCACCAAACCAGACCCAACCCTCTCCCCCGCAATCCGCTCTGGGTGAAAGACACCTTGATCGCGGGGGAAAGGGGGCCAGTGAACACGGCTGCCGACTTATCTCATCCACACTCGCATCAACCTGCCCCGCGCGGGTTTGTATTTCTCTCACGAGTCCACCAACATACAAGTTCCCGCCGGTGTTCCGGCACGGTGTCGGCTGTTCTCGACACCGGATTCGCGATGAGCTGGCGTGCAGTTCACCGCTGCCCCGTTGAGGCCCTGTGGAGTTTATGGAACTTCTTGTCGTTCTCTTGATGGTCTTCATCAATGCGATTTTTGCGGCCTACGAGATCGCCTTGGCATCGGTCTCCGTGTCGCGTTTACAGGGACTCGTCAAGGATGGACGCGCGGGGGCAGCCTCGGCTCTTCAAATGAAGGAAGAGATCGAAAAAAGCCTCGCCGTCGTCCAGCTCGGCATCACGCTCGTTGGACTCATCGCCGGAGCCACGGGTGGGTCGAGCGCTGGGGAACACATTGAACCCATCCTGATGAGTTGGGGAATCACCAAGCGCACCGCTGGATTGCTGGCGATCGTCATGATCGTCGTGCCTCTCACGGCGGTCACCATCGTCATCGGCGAACTCGTCCCCAAGCTCTTCGCCCTTCGCAACAAGGAATGGGTCTGCCTGCGGCTCTCTCCTCCCATGAAGCTCTTTGCGACCAGCGTCTGGCCCGCCGTGTGGTTATTGGAGACATCCGCTTCGGGTTTAATGGACCTCAGCGAGAGGCTGTGGACCCCCAAAGCTCATGCGAATGCGAGGGCGGAGGCCTTGGAACTGCAGGAACTGCGGGCGATCGCCAGTCTGGCCCGGACCTCGCGGCTGATCGGGGCACGCGAGGAGAACATCATTCTCGGGGCCGCCCGCCTCTCCAGCCGCCCCGTGGAAGAAGTCATGCTCCCCGCCGAGCATATCAGTATGCTCAATCTGGAGGACTCGATTGCGGATTGCCTGGTCCGGGCCCATCTCGATATGCACACGCGATTCCCGGTTACCAGTGAGCCGACCGACCCGCAAAGCATCATGGGCTATGTCACATTCAAAGACATCATCGCCTTCATGAAGCTCAATCCGCATGATCCCTCACTCCGAGGCATCGTGCGGAACATCCCCCGGATGAAGAACAACCAAGTTCTCTCGAACGTCCTCGAACAGCTGATGAAGATGCACACCCATATCGCTCTCATCTGCGACGAGGCGGGCACTGTGCAGGGGATGATTACCCTCGAAGACATCATCGAGGAGCTGATCGGCGACATCCAGGACGAGTACGATTTACTCCCCGCCCATGTGGTAAAGTCCGGAGCGGGCTGGGTCGCGGGCGGCGGGATCTCGCTGCCGAAGCTCAAGGAGCTGACCAATATCGACTTGGAATCCTGTATGCCCGAGGGGGAGATTCACAACCTGAGCGGGTGGGTCATCGGCCACCTCGGCGAGCCACCGACCGGCGGTGAAGTCGTCGATCAAGCCGGCATCCGCGCCCTCGTGCGCAAAGTCCGCCGCCAGCGGGTGCTGGAAGTGGCCTTGATTACTCCCCAGGGCTGAGTCGGCCAGTCAGACCTTTGCCCGCTTACCGCGCTGTCGCCGAGAGCGATTTACAGAATTCTGGGGAATTCAGAAACGCGGGTCATCACAGCAGTGAGAGTCTCTGTCATCAAGAGTCGAGTGCGAGACGCACTTTGTGATTTCCGATTGGCTCTGAGGGCCGCTTCACTTCTTCATCCCGGCAGGGACGGTTTGACAATGGCCGATCAGGGTGTGCCTCACAAAAGTCGTCCACTCTCAGAAATTCACGACAGAGGAGTGGGCCTCAAAAGTCGTCCGAGATTCACCACCGTTCCCGGTCCCCTCGCAGGAGAAACCTCCATCCAGCTTCCCGGAAATGTGAAACGCAGAGGGCGCGGAGAACGCAGAGATCAGACTCTCCTTCCGAACTCTGCGTCCGCCGCGCCCTCGGCGTTTTCACTCCGCCGGTCCTCGCGATCGAGGTGTCCCCAGCGGGTGTCACGAATTTTGGGTGAGTATTGCCCGTTGGTTTTGGATGCCAACTTTCCTGACGCACACACCAGCCCACCGTTTCAACTGTGGGTGGTCGGTGTCCATCCTGTGAATGAGTCCCGGAAGGGACGGCAGACACTCTCGCCGTGCCCACCGCCGTTGAAGCCTCAGTCGCCCCTCACAGGGCTGAGGCGGTCGTGAGCGTCCTGTCCCAGTGTTGAAACGCTGTACTTCTATCGAGCGTCCCTGGCGGGACAAGTCAGCGGATCAGCGACTTTGGCCCGGTGGACTGATCGACGCGGCAAAGTGCGTCTGGCACTCTCCAGAGTCTCTCCCATTGAGCCTCTCTGGACGGAACCACTTGAGTCGCCTCAAGTGGTCACCGGGGCACCTCGCCAGCGTGCCTACGCAAGCGAAGCCGATTCATCAATCCTGGAACTGGCCAGATGCGTCCGGAGTGCGTCGAACGCCACGGGGCAAATCTTGGGACCGGCTTCGGCAGCCATGATCTTCAGCACTTCATCGAGAGTCAGCTGGCGCGGTCGGTAGGGACGGTTGGCAGATAAGGCATCGAAGATATCCGCCACGCAGAGCACTCGGGCTTCCGTCGAAAGTTCATCGGCTGTGAGTCCCAGGCTGTAGCCGCTGCCGTCGAGTTTCTCATGATGCGCGGCAGCGACATCGGCGAATCCGCTGAAGCAGGGGACCAGTCTCAGGATGCGGCGGGTATGGTCGACATGCTGCTGCATGGCCACGAATTCGTCCGTGGTGAGCCGCCCCGGCTTGTCGAGGATTAAATTCGAAACGCCCAGCTTTCCGATGTCGTGCAGCAAGGCCGCCAGACGCCAATAACTGACCTCTGCTTCGGAATGTCCGAGGACGCGAAGAATACCCACTGTGGCGTCCGCGACCCCGTGCGAATGGCGACAGGTCCAGGGGCTCTTGGCGTCAATCACATCGGCGAAACCATCTGCGATGGCTTCGAGTCGCTCGCCGTTCACCAGCAGCCGATTATCCTCGGGCTCGTATTCCGACAAGGCCGCTCGCGGATCTCCACTGTTCAGCAGTGACCAGAAAGCATGGTCATCGCAGATCGAACTCAGCGCCCGGACCAAATCCGGATCAAACCATTTCCCGGATCGTTCTTCCGCCATCGTGATGGCGGGGAATAGTCCGTAGGTGCTGAAATAGACCTCGACCGTCTGGGCCAGCCCCATGATTCGACCGAGCAGCGGAATCCGCTCACCTCGCAAGCCGCAGGGTTCCCCCTGCCCGTCCCAGTGTTCATCGAGAGTACGAATTGATTCGACAGTCTCCGCGGGGAATCCGAGCTTGCGGACAATATCAGCCCCTCGGGAACATCGAGTCTGAATCAGATCTTTGCCAGCGGACGCATTCAGAGCCAATGCGACGATCGTCGTCGCACGACCGAGGATCGATCTTCCCGGAGCGACATGTCGGTACAAATACTTCAGCGACTCCGCTTTGCTAGTCCAGTCGGTGACTTTAAATGATTGCTTAATCGATCGATCGTCAGCAGCAAAAAGGGAACAGACCTTGGCCGCATTACTGCTACACCCGGCGTCTTTCAAGAGCGCCCCGTAAAACAAGGCGGTTCGATCAGGAACCGAAAGTCCGATGGCCTCAGCGATTCGCATCGCCAGGAGACAGGACCGGGCGGCGTGCCCCTCGGGTTGTCCTTCGGTGATGTCCAGCGCGTAGGACAGCGCCGAAATCACATCGGCGAGATTCACCGCCGTTGCGGATTCATACGAACGGGGAGCGGACAGCGTGGTTGGCATGGATGGCACCTCATGGGATCGTCAAAAGTCCCAGCCATCAAGCCTATCTCATAATGGTGCCATCTGATTCCGCGACCGCCCTCGAATCGTCTACGGATGAGAACCATTTCCGATTAGAGCGAATGTCTCACATAGACGACTTCGTCCGGAGGTCAGCCTCCATCGGTTATTCCAAACACCACTCGGTCGCCGCGGGTGACTCGCGATTGAGGATCGCGGGGCGTTCGATGGTGACTCCTTTGATCTGGACTTTCAGCTGGGGCCAGACCTCGCAGGGGGTGATCAACTCGGTGCGATCGCAGTGGATCAAGATCGTATCGCCGGTGCCCGCGAACCTCACCGAAGGGTGCCAGTGCAGAACCTGCCCCGCACTGAACTTTCCGGTCTGCTGCGGCGTGACCTGCATCCCGCACAGATCGTACCCCAGCGATTCCGCTTGCTCGGCCATCCGCCATTCATCCGGGACGCCGAACTTTTCATAGATGCGTTGCAGCCGCTTCCAGGTCTCGGCGACCTCCCAGCCGGATTGCGAGAAGTAGATCCCCGTGGCTTGCAACAGGCTGGCGACTTGGTGCGTGTCGACCATCTCAGCGGGCGGAGTGCCAAAGCAGACAGTCCGCGTACACCCGGCGTGCAGTCCCCCTTCGCGACCGATGGCCGAGATCACGCAGTGTCGCTCGATCTTGTCTGTGCCATACGACCAATGCCGATAGCGCGCCCCTTGCCCGTCGGCATGTACCTGAATCCGGACCGGAGTAATCCCGTGCTTCATCAAGCGGTGAGCAATCTCTCCAGCGATCTCCGCTTCGGTCAGTCCCCGTTTGAGTCCCCGAGCCGCCGCCTCGACCCCATGCGACACCCACCGCCCCAGAACCCGCAGCCGCTTCGCCTCGCAGTCGTTGATCGTGCGGCGGAAGTCGGCCAGTTCATGCGCGACGTTCGGCGTCCCCAGGACCCCCGTGTCACTCGCCACATTCCGGCCTCGACACAGGTCGCTGATCAGCACCTCGCGCGATTCGTGCCAGGGACGCTCCTTCACCTGGAACCCCATCCCCGGCACCTCCCGATCGAACAGCTGCCCGCTGTCGATGGCATTACAGAGTACCACTCGGGCGTCGCGACTGATGAAGAGAGCAGCCGTCGTCTCGGCGGTCCCGTGGCGGGCGTTGTCGCCGCCACTGGTCAGCCACGCAAAGTTCTCGGGCCGTTCCAGCACCAGCCCATCGAACTGCTTCAGTTGCAAGTATTCCGCCAGCAGCTTGTGCTTGCGGTCTATCTCATCGTACCGATCCCCATCCGGCAGGCGGATCTCGCCCGAAGACATGTGCTGGTAGGGAGGAAGTGTAGTGGTCGACATCCATGCAATCCCGGGGAGGGGAAGCTGTCAGCCATCAGCTGTCAGCGATCAGCCAGAGAGGTCCGAGTCAAACTTCCGAAGTCTTCGGAGACTTCGGAAGTTTTTGGGCAAAGCCACAGTGTCGGGCGATGGCCCTCACTAGCTTAGCAAACCCGTAGCGGCAATCGTAGAATCTTGAGTCAGTCAAGTCGCAATAGCGAAATGAGGAGACTTCTATGACGAGGACTCGGGTTGAAGCGGATCGCGAAGATTTGCTGGCCGAGGCGGTGAACCTGCGCGAGCGGATCGAACTGCGACTGCCCGGTTCCGAGGATGCCGTGACGATCGGTTGTAACGATCTGGGGCACTGGTCGTTCTACTTCGGAGCCGAGCCGATGTACCGTTTCGACGTCGAGGGGCGACTCCGCCGGGCGGTGCGGGATGGGAAGCTCTACCGAACGCAGGGGGCAACGCTGGCCGAACTGACGCGGGTCAGGGTGGAGAATGAGACGCAATTGCAGCGCCGTGATTTGTCTCCCGGCGAAGTTGAGGCGTTCTTGGCCGAGGTCCGGTCGCACTTGCAGCAACTGCACGTGGAGTACACCGCCGGTCGGTGCCAGACTCTACGTCAGGTCGGAGAGAATGCCGATTTCACAACCCGGCTGGCCGCAATGCTGTGTCGCTTCCACAAGGAGCCCCTCTCGCTGGCCCCGGCATTGGCCACGAAACGGAAATGAATCAACCAGGGGTAACCCCGACGCCCCAGGGTCACATTAAGACTTGATCTTTGATTTAACTTTCCGACATCCCCGAAGTTGACGGGGGCGGACTGACCCGGATAAGAACTTGATGCAGGAGGTCTCCAGTCAGGAGGTCTCCAGTACAGAGTGCGGGAGGTCTTCAGTGCCTGACCGATTGAGTATTTTTTTCTTCACACACCCCATCATCGCCCGCGTGGCGGTCTGGCCGGGGTGGTTATTCTTCACGAAGCCGATGGCCAGCGTCTCTCTGTCTGCGGCGCTCTGTGTTGTTCTCCTTCACGGCTGTACCGACGCCAAAGCGCTCACCCCCACCGTCTCTCCGTCCGCATCCGTCGATAAGGGAATCCGAGACAAGGATCTCGGCCAGCTGACCGAGGGGGATCCGATGCAGCACACCTTCCAGATCCGAAATACAGCGAACCACCCGTTCACGATCACCGCGATCAAGAAGTCCTGCGGTTGCGAAACGGCGAATGTGACGGAAGGGATGATCGTCCCGGCGGGAGGGTTGCTCAGTGTGCCCTATTCCGTCCCCGCTCATGGGGCCGGGACGCGCCAGGGGCAGCTGGTCATTACGACCGATGCGTCGGAGAGTCACTTCAAAAGATCGTGCTGACGCTGCGGGCGGAAATCCAACCGATCGTCTGGGCCACTCCCACGCAGATCATGTTTGGATCAGTGATGGAAGGACAATCCGCCACTCAGGAAGTGCGGGTCGAGTCGATTCTCCCCGGCCTGCTCGACAGCTACCGCGAAGTCGCCACCAGTCGCAACCTCGTGCATGTCGAGCTGCTCACCCAGTCGAGCAAGGCCCTCGTCTTCAAGGTCGTCCTCGCTCCCGATGCGCCCGTCGGGGCGGTGCAGGACTTCATCCACATCTGCTTCGACAACAATGATCATCCCCAACTGAACGTCAAGATCGAGGCCGATAAGAACGGCCCATTCACAGCGTCTCCGAGAGTTCTGATCGTGCCCGCTTTTGTCGCCGAGGAAACCCACACCCGCCGGATGCGGATCACGTCCGCCCAGCCCGGCAAGTTTGGCATCGATCACGTCGAATGCGCTGCCAGCGTGACCGTCGATCCGTATCCTGCCGATCCGCAAGCTGCGTTTGACCTAACGCTTCGCTTCGCCCGGCCCACGCGAGGCGAAGCACTGAACACGATCGTGTTCCACACCACGCTGGCTGGCAACGTCAAAGTGCCCGTCCGGTACGTCAGCACACTGGCCGCGTGAAGGGGAATCCCAACTCATCTTTTTGTACCCACGATTGGATCATTGAGGCACATCATGAGTCGAACCGAACATCACCACGCGAGTCGCTGGCATATTTTCACGCTGGCGATTTTGTGCGTATTGATTACCTCATTATCCAATCACGCCTATGCCCAAATGTCCGCCGATGACATCCTCCAGAAGTCCCAAGAAGCAATGAAACCGCCGATTCAGTATCGGATTCGTACATCCGGGATTGACGCGAAGGTCTCTCAAATGATTATGCCGATCAGCCGTGGGCCACTCCACTCAAAGTGGTCGGACCAATCATCGGTACGCAGGTTGAAGAGTCGGACGAGATCATCCGTGTCGGGCACGTATGCCGAAACATCGCTACCCTTATGAGAATTGCAGATCGCACAAGCCCAGCCGAGGTTTTCCAGCGTCGTCGGACCTTTGTGCTTTTGAGCACGAATATGATCGGCCTCATGAGGCAGTTGGGTACACGACTGCGGCATTTGGCAATACTCGCAGCAATCGCGAGCACGTTGCCGAACTTGGACTCGCAGGGCGGGCGTCATGACTCAGCGTTACCGGATTTCTTGATCGTGATGCGAGCCTTCGCCTGCACCAGATCAATGAACTCGCCCACGCGAAGATAGTTATCGAGCGTCTGCTTCTCCGCCGGTGTGATCGTGCCCGCATTGTTTCGTTGCAGGAGTTCACGCATTTGATCAGACGCGATATCGCTGAAATGCCACGACAACAGCTCTTGGGCCAACTCAATGCTGTGCATCGGGCGGCTCGGTTCGACAACCCCAGTGAGGATGTCCGCTTCGGTCAGGGTAGCTTGTGGGCTCTTCTCCTCACTCTACTATCAATCGCAACAGTGGTCGATAGGTTTTGGCTCAAGTTTGGGGACCGTTTCGAACCTTCAGAGATGTGGCTCGTGTGGTAGCCTCAGCTCGGTCGGAGTCTATCTCTGTGGGAAGCAGCATCACCGTCCCCATCGCGAACGGCCCACTGGGCATGTCGTCAGATGAGTAACCGTTCCGCGTGTGTGCCAGGAGTCAGGTGGAAACCTGAACTACGCCTACTGGCCTCGATGGACAATTTCGAATTGGAGCTGTATCGAATGCGGTCAATTTGAGTTAGAACGTCGGATGCCAGACCATCTCCCCAAGGAAAGCCTGGATCGTTTACGCGAAGGGTCAAAACTAGGAATTGAGAGCAAAATGACGGTTCGACCTGATATCATCTCGATTTGATATTCACCCGTCCCCGTGTGGATGATCCCGGAGAATTCCCATGTTCAACCGTCTTCTGTCACCTCAACTGAGTAAGTTGCTAACAGTCCGGCCTCATCTTCATTTTTCCTGGGTGTGGGCGTTGCTCATTTGTCTTTGTAGCTCTCATTCTGTCAGGGCTGATTCGCCGTTCATCGATTTGGTGGGCGAGGAGATCGTCTCTGACAATGTGTTAATGGTCCTCGATCGGGCGCGTGGATTGCCGGATGAAAAACGTTTCGACTTTCTGGCTGATTGGGTTTTGCCGTCGGAGTCCCACACCGCGTTACGTCTCTATGGTGCTTGTGCCCCAACCGACCCCCAACCTGTTATCGAGCGGTCTGAGATTCCAGCAGGGCACACAGCAACGACCATGCATGGTGGAACGATCGTGTCTCCCGTGTTTGAGTTACTCGAACTCGCTCAGAAAATCGGCCGCTTGCCGCAGTTGCAAAAGAGGATCGCGTCGTTGCCTGCGCCGGTCACCGACGAGCAGCGCCGGGCGCGGGTCGCGCTGGAGTTGCTCGTCGCCTTAGAGTTGCAGGACGCGGTCGCGATCGACCACGGCAGCACGGCTCTATTCAATTTGGTTATGACCTCGCCAGCGACTCGGCAGCACGAGTTTTGGCCCGAGACGCTTGTTGCGTACAGTGCTGTCCAGCGACATCGACAATCGGATGTGGCCAGTGACCTGCTGGGGCTACTCACGACGAAGCGGCTGGAGCGCTCGCTGGGCACCGGGGAGTGGCAAAACCAGATCTTTGCGATCGCGAGACAGTCGGCATATCAACTAGCGCACAATTCGCCCGACATCGGCAAATTCACGAGCGAGTTCAGCCTCAAACAATGGCGATCAGTCGCGCGAATGCGGGGCTACTCGCGCGGATCGGGGTTCGCACACCCTGTCTGGTGCTGGGATGGGAAAACTCTGGAACATGTGGCCGGGCATGAAGAAGACTATCTCTACTTTCAAAGCCCCTTGACGGGGGATTTCGATGTCGATTTCGATGCGACGCCCGATGCGCAGTCGCAGTTCCATGTTGGTGGCAACTTCTTCTCGCCGCACTGGGCGACCCACATGCAGTTTGGGAGCCTGCGTAACGGCGGCGGTCCGGAGCCAGTCAACCCGCCGCTCAACTGGCTCGACCAATGGACCCATTGCCGTGCCACCTTCCGGAGCGGTGTGCGGTCGCTTTTCATCAATGGACGAAAGGTTCGCGAAGATACTCTGCCGCAGCATGCCGATCCCTGGCTGGCAGCCCGCGCGTGGTGTCGGTGCAGCGGAAGGATGCGGGACGTGCGAATCTCAGGGACGCCAACAATCCCTGATTCGGTCCCGCTCGCGACCTCAACGGATCTCGTGGGCTGGCACTCTTACCACGAGGACTCCGTCGGCTTCGACGACGCGGCCTGGAAATATGTCGAGACCGTTGGCCAGCCCGGCGAGATCATTGGGCGGTATCAGCCATGGAATGCGGGTACTTCATGCGAGCGACTGTTGCGTTACCACCGTCCACTGCTGGAAGACGGCACGATCGACTACGACTTCTACTACGAACCCGGTCGCGTGCTGACCTACCCGGCTTTGGACCGGCTCGCCTTTATCATCAGCACCGAGGTCGTGCTGGTGCATTGGATCAACGACGAACGCTTCGAACGCGGTGATACATCGCCCGAAAATGGCGTGAACGAATCCGCCAATCGTCGAGGCCCCGCTGCGGTGCCGCTCATCGCCAACGCCTGGAACCACCTGCAACTGGCTATCGTCGGCGACACGCTGACGCTGCGACTCAACGGCCAGCCCATCTTGGAACGCGAGATCGAACCGGGCAACACCCGCAACTTTGGACTTCTGCACTTCGCCGATCAGACTGAGGCTCGCGTGAGCAATGTGGTGATGAAAGGCAACTGGCCCAGGGCCTTGCCCCCCCTGCATGAGCAGGAACTGGCGAGCCAGGAGATCGTCAGGATTGAAGCGGAAGTCGCCCAGCTGGCACCGGGCTACGAACATGACTTCTCGGCCAGACTTCCGGAGAAGTACTTCTTTGTCCCACCGGGGTATCAAGGGGGCGAGATCGAGCCGACACCAGTGGGAATGCAGCATACCCAACGATCCACGGGCCCCAGCACTTCCTCGATCATCAAGCCCTTGTTTGAACTTCACGGCGACTTTGACATCTCATTGAGATATCAAGATTGGAAGTCCTCCAACGAGGACTTCTGCGGAGCCGCGTTGCAATTGAGTTCGGCTGGTGGGCAGATGTTTAATGTCACTCGGCGGGTGCAGTCCAAGGATCATCACTGGATCGCCGTGGAGTGGAATATCCCCAAAGGCAACGGGGAGTCTACAGGCCACTACCAGACGCTGACCTCTGAGGCAACAGGCGGCCAACTTCGAGCTGTCCGCCAAGGTGACACCTGGTATGCGCTGTTCGCCGAGAACGACTCGACCGAGTTTCAGGTCGTCGGTTCGGCCACCATCAAGGGGTCTGGCAAGTACCCGGTCACTAGCAACATCGCTGCCGTCGCTGGCGAGTCCGGGACGACCCATGTGTTATGGAAAGGCCTCCGCATCACCGCCAGCCCGTTGATGGTGTTGCCCGACGCACGCAATCCTCCCAAGAACTCGCTGTTTGTCATCAACAGCGACGGCACCGGACTGCGACAACTCACTTTTCCCGCTGCTGACGACCCCGGTCACGGCTCGCCCGACTGGTCGCCCAATGGCCAGCAGATTGCCTTCGACAGTTACCGTGGCAATGCCACGGCATCGCGGCAGTTTGTCATCAACGCCGATGGCTCTGGGCTCACAGAGGTCGGCTCGGGGTGTATGCCGACATTCTCTCCCGATGGCGAGCGTCTGGCCTTCTCGGCCGACAATGGAATGAGCGTGATGGACAAAGACGGCACCCAGCGTGAGGTAATCACCACCAGCGGCTGGGGAGCACAATGGTCGCCGAATGGACGCTGGCTGTCCTATGCAGGCTACCAACAAGCAGCCAACATCGGTATTACCGACATCAAGACCAAGCAAACGCGATACCTGCTCCAAGGCGAACAGGCGAAGCGGTATACGCAGATCTACTGGAACATGGACTGGTCTCCGGACAGCAAGCAGATCTGCTTCAAGGGGAGTTTGAAAACTGGCGGCTCTGAACTCGCCATCACCAATGTCGAGGACTCTTCGAAGGGCTTCCAAGTGATCACCGCCCAGCCTGCCGACTCTGACGCCGGATGGCACCCGGATGGCAAGCAACTCATGCTGTCGATGCCATCCCCAAAGCACAATGGGGCCATGCGTTTGTTCCTCTGCGACGTAGCCACCAACGTGATCACCCTGTGGGAACACCAACCGGAGAACCAACTTGCCCAGTCCGGCAATTGGTCACCCGATGGCAAGCAGGTGGTGTTCGTCAGCCAACCACTGGTCAAACCGGTTCCGTGGCAGCCCGAGTAGTTGGCTTCGTCCTAGTCGAGCCTGAGGGGAAGATTCACGATAGCGTTGTGGCACCTCGCCGCACTGCACAGACAATCCGTTCGTATTGCCTTCGGCATAGTCGCCATTGAAAAAGGCCCGCTGGGCATGCCGTCGATGCGGAGTCTCGTGTACGCCGTGTACTTCGGCAGCCCGGTGAGGTTTTCGGGGGTGAGTTGGCCGGGGTGTTTGCTCATCTGCTCCGCCAGCGCTACCGCTACCGCCCCGATGAGCCAGCTCAACAGGAGCAGCTCTGATCCATGAGTGCCGAGGGTTTACTCTGCCGGCAATGGCTCGGCTGGCCGCGCAAGTACCCCGCCTTTGCCAAGGGCCAGGAGTTCCTCACCTCCGAGGTCAACAGACCCGTCTGGGAGGAGGGCCAGCGGAACGTCTACGCCTGGTACTACACTGCCCAAACCCTGCACAACCTCGGCGGCGATCCCTGGAAAACCTGGTTCGCCGAAACCCAAACCTTGCTCCTCAAACACCAAGCTGCTGGCGGCGGCAAGACCGGCGGCAGCTGGCACCCGTCCAAGCCGAGAGGAGCGTTCCTCGAATGGAGCGAAGGGGCCGGGCGGTTATACTTCACTGTGATGTGCGTCCTGATCTTGGAAACCCCGGAGCGGCGCGCCCCGGTCTATCCCGAGCCGCCCGCTCCGTAGCAGAAGTCTTACCGGCTTGTTGAATTTCTCGACCCATTCCCCTCGGTCCCAAGCTCCGGCTTGGGACCGCATATCCCCGAAGCTCCGCTTCGCCGCGTGCCAGAAAACTCCCTCTCGCAGACCGACCCTCGCACTTGCCGACTGTAACCAGTCCTGGCATGCTGGGTGGTTGTCCTGCGTAGCTCGGCGAAGCAGAGCTTCGAGGATACGCGTGACCAAGCCGGAGCTTGGTCACGAGAGTTGTGGAAAACACCCGGAGCCCTCCCATGACCCGCTCGCGATACAAGTTCTTCGAAAACGAATACCCTTACTTCATGACCTGTACCATCAACAGCTGGCTCCCGATCTTCACCCGACAGGAGGCTGCTGACATCATCCTCGACTCGTGGCGGCATCTCCAGAAGGAACGCGGGCTGAAACTCTTCGCGTACGTGATCCTGGAGAATCATCTGCACATGATCGCCTCCTCTCCGGAGATATCGGCGGTGATTCAGAGCTTCAAGTCCTACACTGCCCGGCAGATCATCGACCTGCTAAAGAGCCGCCACTCGGAGACATTGCTGCGGCAACTCAGTGCGACGAAGCTCAATCACAAGACCGAAAGTACCTACCAAGTCTGGCAAGAGGGCAGC
>JANPCU010000128.1:0-2012 GCA_031431195.1 Planctomycetota bacterium
CCGACCGCGATGCACTCACGTCGCAGCTGGTCACCGATCGTGGGCAGATCGACGAGGCCGCACACGCATCTGGCCCCGCGATGCGAGCGTTTCGTCGTCTGCGCATTGTCGCGAAAGACAAGGGCCACCAGCGGCATGCGGAGCCCCTGGGGCGTGTGTGCGTCCCAATCATCGGTCGTTACCCACAGGCCACGTGGGACCAGAAGAATTCCCAGCGGTGGTCGCTGCTGAGGGACAGGCTGCGGGCGAGGGTGTTGGTGCCGGGTTCGCGCCAGCGCATGCCGCCGCACTTCATGCGGTGGCCGACCACGCGTTTGCAGGCCGACTCGATCACGCCCGAGCCGATTTGCCAGCCATTCTTCACGTAGGTCGGGTAGTCGGTGCGGTCCAAGTTGTTCCGCAGATAGCCGGTCAGTTGGCGGTGGACCTCGATGATGGGGGCACTGCGGTCCGTCAGGTCGAGGGCCTCCAGCTCCTTCAAGAGGATCGGTCCGCCGCGCTCGTTGAGGGTGTCGTACCAAGTGGAGACCTGGGCTTCACGGGCGGATTCGGAACAGTCGACCTGGGCGAATTCGACGAGGTGTTCGCGGACGTGATGGATGTCGAGAATGAACACGGTCTCGCGCGAGAGGCCCGCGACCGCGTCCAGAATGCACTCCTTCAGGCCCGCTCCGCCATCGGTCAGGCCGATGATAATATCGGCTTGTTCGAGGCCCACGATCTGAGCCTCTGCCTTTAACTGTTGGCTAATTTTTTATAGCGACATTATTCCGGCTGTATAATGCACATCGTGGATCTTTTATTTTGCGGCGAGTCGTCTCCGTGCGGGACGCGGGATTAAAGACCGCACCGACCAGCGGCATGCGTCCCGCGCGATTCTCCCCGCGTGGACCCTGCTGAGGCACGCTGGTCAGGTCAGCACTCATGTAGGCCACCTTCCGCCCCTGGGCATCCCGGTGCTAGTCCCACACCCGCGGCTCCGCCTGCAGCGGTCCGCCTTCCTCGCGGACCTGGCAAATCATCTCGCCGACGACCTCTGTCACTCGCTGCACCGTCGACGCCGAAGCCCGCACTCCCGACAGCCGACACAGCTGATGCTCGGCCACATCGGCGAACGCTCCGTTCACCCCCACCAGCGTCAGCACCTCGCGAAAGCCCGGCGTCTGCTTGTCCTCCAGATGCAATTCGTGATCCGTGGGGCAGTGGCCATGATGACATTCTTGATAAGAATAATAGGCGCGTTAATAAACAATATTTCCACCAACGTCCGCACGTGTGTCACATTTCTATATCATTCGAATTCCGACACACCACCGCACCCCGGACAGTTCATCACCGGACCTTTGTCCCCCTTTTTTTACGCTCGTGGAGAGCGGCGTCCAGCATGTGTGCCCCGATCTTGTGACAGCGATCCCGCACCACGAACTCCGTCGCACCGAAGAACTCCCCGTTCGACTTCGAGACCATCATCTCCGCCATCGCCTCGACCTCGACCCGCACCTTGGCCATCACGATGTCCTTGATCCGCGCCACTTCGTCCACTTGTTCATCCGTAAATTGCAGCAACATCACACACCTCCCTGGAACACCCGTCCACGTCCTTTGTGAACCGCCATTTTGGCCCGCAGACACCAGCATGCCCAACTTCAGACAAGAAATCCAGTAAAATCCACCGACGATTGGGACGCACACACCAGGCCTGGAGTGCAGGCCACGCTGAATTGACCCAATCGATGGCGAAAGCTACATTACCTAGAGCTATGTAACTCATCCATGGTGAGCTACTATGCGAAGTCTGATTCGGGCTGTAGCGCAGCCTGGCTAGCGCACTTGCTTGGGGTGCAAGAGGTCGCAGGTTCAAATCCTGTCAGCCCGACTCAACTGGATTTGAGGCCGTTTGACGAGTTCGTCAAACGGCTTTCTCTTTTCCAGGACTAGAGTTACGTCGCCGAGGACTCGGTTCAAAGATACGGTTTCGAGGATGCGCCGTTTTTCGAGCATCTTTGAACCGC
>JANPCU010000129.1:0-4330 GCA_031431195.1 Planctomycetota bacterium
GCAGAGAATAGGCTCTCCTTCCGGACTCTGCGTCCTCCGCGCCCTCTGCGTTTTCACTTCGCACGCCCGTCGCGTTCGAGGTGTCCCCTGCGGGTGTCGCGAGTTTCGGGTGAATATTGGCCTTTGGTTTTGGATGCCAACTTTCCTGACGCACACATGTCTTAGGGGCCTAGCGGATCGCACTCTCGCCAAGTGTGTGAGCGACAGGCTATAACGCTACTTGGCGGGTCGTGGGAATCCGCCCGTAGGTCCTCAACGGATTGGCCCATGAAGCTTGAAACTAAGGTCTGGCTGGGAATCTTCGCCGTGGCGGGGCTGTATCTCGCCGTTCGCGCAGCGACCACCGGTGTCGGACTCGGCTACAGCGAGACCCTCGACGGGATCACCCAGCCCGCGACCTATACCCAAGCCCAACTCGGGTTTGCCCAGACGAGCTGGTCTCAAACCGCTGGCATCTGGACAGCTGCGTTCATGACCTTGGCGGTACTGTCGTTCCTCTACCGGGACAATGTAGTCTACAAGCTCTCGGAGTCGGTGTTTATTGGCGTTTCGGCGGCGTACTGGATGATTGTCAGCTTCTGGACGGTGCTGGTCCCAAACCTGATGGGGAAGCTGCTGCCGAGACTGACTCAGTCGTGGGCGATGCCTGGCTTGTCGCCAGTACATGACGAGCATTGGGCCATCAACATTGTGCCGCTGGTCTTGGGAGTGATGCTGCTGTGGCGGCTGGCTCCCCAGGGGACGTGGATCTCGCGGTGGCCGTTGGCATTTATCATCGGGACCACAGCCGGACTGAAGCTGGTGAGCTTCCTGCAGGCCGACTTCCTGAGCCAGATTCGGGCCTCCATCAAGCCGCTCTTGGTGGTCGATGCGAACGGGTCGATTGTGTGGCTCGACAGCATTTCCAGCACGCTGCTGCTGGTCAGCATGCTGGCCGCACTGACCTACTTTTTCTTCTCCTGGGAACACCAGGGCGTGTTCGGCAAGGTCTCGCGCATCGGAGTGCTGGTACTGATGATTACCTTCGGGGCGGCGTTTGCGAATACGGTGATGGCCCGCATCGCCCTCTTGGGGATTCGGTTTGAGTTCCTGTTTGATGACTGGCTCTGGCTGGTCGATCTCAAGCAGCAGCGACTGGGGATGTGATGGCCGCCTCGGAAGTCTCACTCACGGGGAATCCGCCGCTGCGGCCCTACCTCATCGCTCATGCGATCGCCGTCATCGTCATGATGGCGGGGCTACTGATCGAGGGCCGGGTCTTCTTTTGCGGTTGTGGCAGCTGGGTGCCGTGGGTGTTCGACGTGGACAGTCCGCATTGCTCTCAGCACATGTTTGACGCGTATACCGCGTCGCACGTGCTGCACGGGGTGGTCTTTTACGGGGCGTTCTGGTTGTTGCGGGGCAAAATCGGGGGGGCATGGCGGCTCTGGGGCTGTGTCGTTTTGGAGGCGGCCTGGGAGATCCTGGAGAACTCCGCGTTTGTCATCGACCGCTACCGGACTGGCACAATCGCCCTGGGGTATGAGGGGGATTCGATCACGAATTCCCTGTGCGATCTGGCGTCCTGCGTGGGGGGATATCTGCTGGCGGAGCAATTGCCCTGGAAGTGGTCGCTCGCGTTTTTACTCGGTGTGGAATTGGTCATGCTGGCGTGGATTCGGGACTCGCTCTTCCTGAACGTCGTGATGCTGGTTTATCCGTTGGAGGTGATCAAGCAGTGGCAGCTGGGAGGAGGAGGTTGAGGCTTGAACTGCCGAAGGATGAAATCTGAAATCCGGTCAGCCGTCGGGCTGGCCCGACGTGTTTCTGCCTGGTAGCGGACGGCTAAAAGGGTCTGTGCATCAACGCCACCTGGTCGACCCGCCTTCGCTCCGTGGGTCGCGTCAGACAGGCAGGGGGGCTGATTTCCTGACGCTTGCTGTCCTTCGGTGGGACATGTTTACACGTCGATCGTGTCGCCCCGCGACTGAGATTTCGACGGTCAAGCTCTGTACTGAGTCGAGATAGATCCCCGAGAATCAGTCTTCCTAGCCCGCGAAATGTCAGTCACAGAGCGGCGGCGCCTACGATTCTCTCGCCGACCACTGAAACCTGAACGCCGACAGCTTAGGATACGTGCGTCCCTCCACCCGGTACTCGGTGCCCCGTGACCGAACCTCTGCCCAACTCCCAGACTCTCGAAGGTGAGCGTGTTGCCCTGACCGGCACGCTCGCGTCGATGACGCATGCGCTGGCGGCGGAGCTGATCACGCAACACGGGGGCGTGACCGCCGAACATGTCAGCCGTCACACCACTCTGCTCGTCATTGGTGAGGAGGGCTGGCCGCTCGAAGAGGACGGGCAGCCGAGCGTCAAGCTGACCCAGGTCGAGCGGCTGCGGGCGGACGGCGTGGCGATTCGCGTCCTCAACGAATCCGAGTGGCTTCAGGCTCTCGGGCTGACCGAACAGCACGCCGAGGTCCGCCGGCTCTACACCCCGGCCATGCTCAGCGGCTTACTGAAAGTCTCCGTCCATTTGATACGCGGCTGGGAGCGACTGGGGCTGATCCGGGCGGTCAAGCGGGTCTACCGGTTGCCGTACTTCGACTTTCAAGAGGTCACCAGTGCCCGCAAGCTGAGTGATCTGCTGATCTCGGGAGTCTCGCGCAAGGAGCTGGAGGCGAGTCTCCGCACGCTGCCCAGCGTAGTCCGCGGCGACTTGCGGCCACTCGAACAGCTGGAGATTCTCGCTCGCAACGAGCGAGTGCTGGTCAAGGACGAACACGGGCTTCTGATCCCTGCGACCCGACAGCGGGTCTTCGGTTTCGACGAGCCGAGTTTGCCCGCCAAGCGGCCGACCGAGAGCGACGAGCCGCCATTCCAGCTGCGACTTGAGCAGGCGTGGGCTCCCCAGACAGAGTCAACTCGGGACTGGTTTGATCGCGGGTGTCAGTGCTACGACGACGGCGAACTGACGGAGTCGATCGAGGCGTTTCGGATGGCTCTGATGGCCGGGCCGCCGACGGCTGAACTGCACTTCCACCTCGCCGAGGCGATGTCCCGAGCCGACAATCCCCGAGGAGCCCTGGAGCGGTTCTACGCCACGGTGGAACTCGACCACGACTACATCCCCGCGTGGACCCAGATCGGGAGCCTGCACCGCGAGGTCGGCGAACCCGAGGCGGCACTACTGGCATTCGACATCGCCCTCAACGTGCATCCTGACTACCCCGATGCGGTCCTGCAAAAGGCCGAGACACTAGCTGAACTGGGGCGCGGGGACGAGGCGGTCGACCTGTGGAAGCAGTACCTGACCTTCGACTCACGCGGCCCGTGGGCCGATCTGGCACGGCAGCGGCTGGAGACATGGGAGCCGGTTGGATAGGCTTCCAGCCTGTCGTGTTTAGACTTCTCGCGGGGAGCACCGAGACTTTTCGTAGGACGGACGTCCTCGTCCGTCCGTGTGAAAAAACTCGGGGAGCGACGGACGAGGACGTCCGTCGTACGTCTCATTTTGGCCCGTGTGAAGTTGACAAGTGAACGACATGCTGGAAGCCTATCCCACGCTCCCTACCGCAGCGTTCCCGTCCCCGGCTTCTCGGCCATCAGCCAAATCGTTTTGAAGGGGCGGAGATCGAGGAAGTACGCTCCGACGGGGTGATCGAGGGATTTCTGCTGGCGGATGTAGCTATCGAGGCGGCCGAGTTTCTGGGCCACCGTCGGTTCGAGCGAGTCATCGCCGGGGGGGCGGCCCCAGAGGATGCGGCGACCTCCCTGGGTCAGCAGTTCAAACACGGGTGGCTCGGGGGTGATCTCGGTGGTGTCCAGAGGAGCGGATGGGGCGACGATCGCCTCCAGCCCGTAACGCTCCCAGTGCGACTCCAGGTTCCCATCCGGCATCAGTGCAGCACACAGCTGGGCTCCGGCCACCACCAGCGGGTCGCCCCACACCGTCCCGGCGGGTCCGCTGGGCATCGAGCGAATCCGCCGCAGATGGGGCAGCTGATCGGACTCAGCGAGTGAGAAGTCGTTGGGGGGCAGGAGCACTCCCTCGGCATCGACGGGGTAGAGTCCGCGGAGGGTCTCGATCATCGCGACCGGGGTGCGGTAGGTGACTTGCACGATGACCCGGCCCTGGCGAGTTTTCTCCACGCGGTCGACCTTGGAGATCCAGGGATGCTTGGCGAAAGCTGCTGCGAGATCGGCGGCGAGACTCGAATCCAAGAGGCTGCGGTCGTTCCAATCGGGATGGCTCTTGGCGACGTTCTCAACAATGTCGTGGGGTGTCCAGCGTGTGGCCGGGGTGAGGTCGATGCGGTCAACCGACATCTGGAATTTGGCATTCTGGCTG
>JANPCU010000130.1:0-88578 GCA_031431195.1 Planctomycetota bacterium
GGTGTGAAAACGCTGTGGGCGCGGAGGACGCTGTGTTCGTATGTCGCGCCTGTTCTCGGCGTCCACCGCGCCCTCGGCGTTTCAAACTTCCGGAGAGCTGGATGGAGGTTTCTCCTGCGAGGAGGCCGGGAACGGTGATGAATCTCGGACGACTTTTTCGAGGCCCAGTCGGCTGTCGTGAATTTCTGAGAGTGGACGACTTTTGTGAGGCACACACGTGCCAGACCCACTGTGCGCCGCCTCTGCACCCCACAGGGGTTGCCCCATCACAGCCCAGAGTTGCGACGCAGGAGCGCACCCTGGGAAACGTCTCCCGGCAGCCACCAACCCTGAAGAATTTGCAGAGTCGCCCGCAGTCGGGGGGACCGTGGGCGTCAGAGGACTCACGCACGCTCTTCGGCAACGTCCGTCCCCTATGATCTTGTGGCTCATGATCTTGTGATCCCATTCTTGCCCCTCATCCGTCCCGCACCACTCGAACTTCTGGCGGGGGAGATGAGAATCACAAGATCATGAGCCACAAGATCATGGGCAGACTGACGAGGCGACGGGTTGGCCCAGCCGCGCGGCTGCACTGACTCCGGGAACGCGCGGGATGTCAGCAGTCGCCCCCTGAGACAATCCCGACTTCCTAAGGGGCCTTTCTCCCTCTGGCTAATCGCTAACTCTCTCAATCCAAATGCCCGAAGCTACCGCCATCGACCTGGCTGTCTTTCGAGATGAATTCCGGGCCTTTGCCGCAGCGTTTTTCATAGATGCCGTCGCCCGCTTTGACGTACTTGGTGAACCCTTGCTGGCCGAGCTTCTTCTCGTCCTTGACCCGCTTACCCATCGACGCTTCGGTCCACGCCCCGCCGATAAAGGGGGCCTGGATCACGCGGCGGATCGGTTCGCCAGTCTCGGGGTGGACGGTGAGCGGCGACTCCGATATCCGCTGCACCAGTTCGAAGGTCGGACCGGGAGCGTCGTCGGGCTGGATGACTTCGTAGACGTAGACAGGCATGGACTCACCAGACGTAGAGGGCACCGGATCGCTTCGACCTCATCTGAGATGAGCGGGCCGAAGCAGCGGTGCTTTCACAATTCTATCTGTTCTTCGGCACTCGTGTAGACCACGACACCAATTGGCACCAATTCTGCCGGACCCGCTGACTGGCGGGTGATGCTCAGACGGGCTCCATGCCGGTACGCCGCATCGGTCTTGATCGTGACCTCGCAGCCGGAATCGAGCGGCTCGCACTCGATTTGCGGGACAGTAGGCAGCGGCGGCACGAACGGCAGATGCACTACCGCCAGCTTGGCACCCTCGACGAATCGAGCCAGGACGACCGCCTCGATCGACACTTCGCCGTCCGACTCCATCCGGGTCCAGCTCTCTGCCGGGATCGATTCGTTGACCGTGGATTCAACGACCTCATCCAGAGCTGCGGGGAGGTGCTCCTGGTGCTGTGTCGCTGCCTCGTCATCGGGAGCCGGAGTGTTCATCTGGGCGCATTCGCCGAGGGGCTGGTCCGAATCAACTTGCTGAAAGTCATGAGGGGGATTCCACCGCAGAGGGCGCGGAGGAGCGCAGAGGTCCGTGTGGTTTCCCGAATTTCCCTCTGCGAACCTCTGCAACCTCTGCGGTGAATTCCGGGAACTTGTCTCAAGCCAGTTCCCCACTGACGGTTTTACCTGGCTCAATCGATCTCCGTGTTCTGTATCGTCAGCTCCCGGGAGGGCGAAGCTCCCGCTGAGCCGCGTGCCACTGGCATCGCCCTCACCTCGTTGTGGCTCGGCGCGAGCCTCGCCCGCCCGTTCTGGCATCGGTTCAGGACTGTCCGTGGGAGAATCCACTCGGCAACACGTCGCAGCCAGTCCAACCGCAACTGCTCCAATGGTGACGAGGCCGATCCCCAGCGCCAGCGAGCCCAAACCGCCGCTTCCCGAGATCAGGAGAGTCACGAGCGCCGGGGCCACGCAGTCCCTCCCCGCCATGAGCCGCGAACCACCCGAAAGCCGGGACCAGCGGACCGCTCCAGCTGCAGCTGCCCATACGAGGAAACAGACCGGCAAGCCCACCCACACGGACGGCCCTTTCGTTAACGCTCCGACGTTGGCCCGCGCGAGCAGTACCACTGCGATCAACGCCACCCCGGCGCGGAGTGCCTCGGCGATCGATTCGGTGATCTCGGGGGGCTGTCGATCAGACACGGGGGCTGCTCAGAAGGTTGTGAGAATGTCGCGTCGGGTGGCAGGGTCAGGAGGCTTTGCGCATGGCCCTGTGGGGAATGTGGTCTCCCTCGCACACCGGACCTTCTGCAAAGCCTCCAGACCCGGCCATCCACGCTCTCTGTAAAGCTGACTTCGCAGCGCGGGATTAGAGCAATTCACCGTCTTCCGGTAAACTGCGAGCATGTCTCAACCGTTCGATGTCGTCGTTCTTGGTTCCGGATTCGCGGGTGGCTTGCTCGGGTTGCTGCTGCGGAAACGCGGGCTATCGGTGCTGGTCATCGATCGCCAGAAGCATCCGCGATTCGCCATTGGCGAGTCTTCGACCCCGGCTGCCGACTTCATTCTGGAGTCACTGTGCGATGAGTACGACCTGCCCGAGTTAAAGCCACTCTGCCGTTACGGGAGTTGGTGTCGCACCCAACCGAGCCTCTCGCGGGGGCTCAAACGCGGGTTCAGTTACTTCCATCATTGCGAGGGTGAACCGTTTACACCCGGACCGAACCACGACCGCGAACTGCTGGTGGCCGCCAGTGCGAACGACGAGGTCGGCGACACCCACTGGTATCGCGCCGATGTCGATGCCTTCATCGCCCAGCTGTTCGTCTCGGTCGGGGGGGAGCTGTGGGAAGAGACCGTGGTGTCGTCGATCGAAGCCGGGCCGGTGTGGGGACTCAGCTGCCAGCGGCAGGGAGCGATCACGCGGGTCGAAGCCCGCTTCCTCGTCGACGGCACCGGGGGCGACTCGGCTCTGGTGAAGACCTTGGGACTCACCTCCGAGGTGGGCCGCCTGTCGACGCACTCCCGCGCCCTCTTTGGACACTTCCACGGAGTCCGTCACTGGGGCGACCTGCTCGATGAATCTGGGGTCGATCGGACCGCTCATCCTTATCCGTGCGACCAAGCGGCGCTGCACCACATCATCGATGGCGGCTGGATGTGGATGCTGCGATTCGACAACGGCATCACCAGCGTCGGCTGGTCGCTCGATCCGCGTCGTCATCCGGTCCCCGCGAATCTTTCTCCAGAGGAGGAGTGGCAGCTCCTGCTGTCCCGCTATCCCTCCATCGCGGATCAGTTGCGGGACGTGCGACCCGCGCTGCCCTTCACTCCCGAGACGCCTCTCGCCAGAACAGGCCGCATGCAACGACTGGTGTCACAAGCCGCCGGAGAGAACTGGGCCTTGCTGCCACATACCGCCGGGTTCATCGACCCGTTCTATAGCACGGGGATCGCCCAATCCTTGCTGGGGGTGGAGAGCCTGGCGGCGATCCTGAGCCCGAGCGGCTCGCTCGCGGATCGAACCCTGGAGCTGGAGAGATACTCACGACGCCTGAAGCAAGAGATCACGCTGGTTGACCAGTTCGTCTCCCTCGCCTCCCAGACCATGGGCCGCGACCCCCGACTGCTGCACGCCGCCAGTATGCTCTACTTCGCAGCTGCCACCACATATGAAGCTCGAAGGAAAGCCGGTCAGAGCGGGGCATTCCTGCTGGCCGATGACGGGGAGTTTCGGCAGGTGGTGAGCCGACTCCACTCCGCCTGTCCTCGGGACAGCGAGTCCGTTGACGAGTGGGTGCAGAACGTTCAAATCCTGACCCAGCCTTGGAACACCGTGGGATTGTTCGAGCCTCTGCGTCCGAATATGTACTGGCACACAGCGGCTCCGAAGGGGTGACGGCGAATTACGGTCAGCCGGCTTCCGCCTCGGCCTGTCGCAATGAGCTGTGCCGCGCCCCGTACGCGAAGTAGAACACCATCCCCAGAGCCAGCCACACCACCAGCCGAATCCAGGTGCCCATCGGCAGGAACAGCATCATCAAAACGTTCGCCAGCACGCCCAGTGGAGCCACGATCCACACGGCGGGACAGCGGAAGGGGCGGTGGACGTCGGGGCGATTGATGCGGAGCATCAGCACCGAAGCACAGACCAGGGCGAAGGCCATGAGTGTCCCAATACTCACCATCTCGCCGAGCATGTCCATCGGCATGAATCCCGCAGCCAGCATGATAAACATCCCGGTCAGGATCGTTGATCGATGCGGCGTGCGGTACTTCTCATGCACAACCGAGAAGATGCTCTTGGGCAATAGGCCATCACGGGCCATTGCCAGGAAGACACGGGCCTGACTCAGGAAGGTGACGAGCAACACGCTGGTCATGCCAGCCAACGCTCCGGTCGAGATGAGCGCGGTCGCGAACGACAGCATTGGGCTCTTTTGCAGGACGGATTGCTTGCGGAACGCCGATGCAATGGCCGCCTTGGTATCGATCTGGTGATAAGGTTCCATCCCCGTGATGACTGCGGACACGAGTATGTACAAGACCGTGCAGAGCGTCAGTGACCCCAGAATTGCAAGCGGGACATCGCGCTGGGGGTTGATCGCCTCTTCCGAGTGCGTGGAGATGGAGTCGAATCCGATGTACGCGAAGAACACCAGTGCCGCCCCCACCATAATCCCCGAGATACCGTAGGGCATGAACGGGCTGCGGTATTTGTTGTCGATCGATTCCATCTTGTCCTTCAGACCGAGGACGCCGATCATCCCAATCTTTCCATCGTCGCTCTTTAAGTCTTTCAGAGTGGCTCGTTCCGCATCGCTGAGCGGCTGGAACTGCTCGGGGTGCTGCTCGAGTAGATTCTGGCCCGTGGTGTAGGGGGTCATCGCTCCGGGCGGTAGTGTTTTGGCAATCTCGGGATGGCTTTCGAGGAAGTCACCAGCGACCGAGTAATTCCGGTTTTCCACAGGGATCGTCGTGTAGTTGTCGCTATTGATGTACCCAATCCCCAGACCGATCACGAGTAGCACAACCGCCAGCTTCACGATCACCAGAATCGTGTTCGTGACCGCACTCTCACGAATTCCAATCACCAGAATATATGTCACCAAACCAATGATGAGCATTCCTGGGAGGTTGCACCAAGCCTGGATGACCTCGCCAGAAGCCAGTTTGACATCTGTAAACGGGTCGGCGGTAATTTGGTGGGGAAGCTGCCAACCCGTGGTGACGAGTAGAAACTCGTTGAAGTAATGTGTCCATGCCGACGCCACGGTGGCGCACGACATCGAGTATTCCAGGATCAAATCCCAGCCGATGATCCACGCGGCCAGTTCCCCGAGTGTGGCATAGGTATACGTGTACGCACTCCCCGCCACCGGGACCATCGCGGCAAACTCGGAGTAGCACAATGCGGCAAGAGCACACGCGACCCCTGCCACCACGAACGACAACATGACCGCCGGACCCGCGTCCTGCGCAGCCACGCGTCCCGTCATCGCAAAGATACCCGCCCCGATGATCGCTCCCACTCCCAGAGACATCAGCGACACCGGCCCCAGTACCCGGTGCAACCGCTTCTCGGCGTGCATCTCTCCGACAAGGGTCTCGATCGACTTGCGGCGAAACAGCTGGCTCCAACTCATGGGGCGTTCCTAGTCTGGGAGTGTGACGGGACTCGCGGAGTATTGCCATTTCCCCTCATTCTGGCGAGCCTGAACACTTGCTCGACAACGGGGTTGACCATCGACTCCCTTGGAGAATCGACTGCCGCGACTCGACGCTACTTCACTCGGGCAATCACCAGCGTGCGGTCATCATCCGCCGCTCGACCGCGAGAAAAACCGTCAATCGCTGTGAGGATCGCGTCATGCAGCTGCTGCGCGGGGCTGCAACCGGAAAGGATCATGTCCATCCGCGTCGTGCCGAACAGGACTCCCTCGGGGTTCATGGCCTCGGTGATCCCGTCAGTATACAGCACCAGCTGGTCACCGGACTGGAGTGTGATCTCGGTATCGGAATAGGTCGTGCCCGCAATCAAGCCCAGCGGCAGGCCATCGGACGACTGCAGAGATTGCAGCGAGCCATCCCGGCACCGCTTCAATCGCGGCGGGTTGTGTCCGGCAGCCGAGTAAGTCAGCTGCAAACTGCGTGGGTCGAAAATCGCATAGAACGCCGTCACGAAGGCCCCCGAGGCCTCAGAATACTTTCGAGTCAGCTGCTCATTCACATACCGCAGCAGGTAGGACGGCGGCTGCGCAGACCCCGGAACCGTGTGGGCTAGCGAATGCGTGACGGCCATCACAACGGCTGCGGGCGTCCCATGCCCGCTCACATCGGCGATTAACAGACCCCAGCGGCCATCACTCAGTGGGAAGAAGTCGTAGTAGTCCCCCCCGGCCCGACGTGCCGTTTGATAGGACGCAGCCAGTTCGAGTCCCGGAATGTGTGGCAACTCCAGCGGGAGCAACCCGCGCTGGATATCCGCCACCGCGTTGAGTTCTCGGTCGACCTCGGCGTAGGCGGCTCGCAGTTCGGCGGCGAGGACGAGATTCTGTGTCGCCCGCCCGAACAAATTGCTGCGCAGGACAATGTCTGGGAGCTGTTCACGCTCGAACCCATGGTTCTGGTGTTTGAGCAGCACGACCATATTGAGGGCTTTGCCACCATCAAAATTCGGGATGGCGACCAAGGATCGAAAGCCTCGCAGATGCTCAATCGCCGGGTCATTCTCAGCCGGTTGCAAGTCATCGATGACGAAGGGGTGATCGCCGTAGATCAATTCGGAAAGCAGGCCGCCACGATACTGCGGGAGCTTGTGAGGCTCCTTCCAGGGATTCACCTCCTCTTCCCAGGCCCGAGACCGTGTGATACGAAACTCGCCCGACCCCAATCCGCGCCGACTCAAGCTCAGCAACCCATCGATATCGACCAGCTGTTTATTTCGTTCGCCGTAGAGCTTGACCATCCGCTGGGGATCGGTCTGCTCACTCATTTCGCGGACCATACCGAGCACAAGCTCGAGCCGCCGCGACCATTCGGATTCCGCAGAAAGTTCGGCTGGCGAGGATGACATGAGCAGACCTTGGATAGGGAAACCATCACGGCACACTATAGGTCTCAAGCTGCGCCGGACAAAACGTCTGTGAATCTGCGAAAGCTCATCATGGGAGTCTGAAATCCTCGATACTTCCTCATGGAACATCGCCACTTTTGGCGGTAGGCCTTAAAAAACAGGGTGGCGGGGTCAGGAGGCGATGTCCAACCAAAGAATCTACTCCCGAGACTTCAGTCGGTCATACAACCACGCCCGCGCAAATACCCACCAGCGCGAGGCGGTCGCTCGCGAAATCCCGAGTGACTCGGCAGCTGTCGCTTCGTCCAACCCGGCGAAGTACCTCAGCTTGACCAGCGCGGCCTTCTTCGGCATCAGCTGTTCGAACTCCTCCAGGGCCTCATGCACGGCGAGCAGTTCATCCGGATCGTAGCCCGAATTGTCGAGTGGGTCGGCCAGGGGCACTCGCTCCACATCGCCGCCGCGTTTGAGCCGACCGCGCTGCCGGGCATGATCAATCAGAATCCTTCGCATCGCTTCCGCAGCGGCCCCGAAGAAGTGCCCTCGGTTCTCCCACCCGTGTGGCTGGGAACCGACCAGTCGCAGGTAGGCTTCGTGAACGAGGGCGGTCGGCTGGAGTGTATGCTCGACGGCCTCATGACGCATTCTGGCACCTGCCAACCGGCGCAGCTCCTCGTACACGAGGGGAAGCAACTCAGCAGCAGCGGGCGCATCCCCGTCCGAAACTCGCTGGAGGATGAGCGAAATCGCCTCAACAGACGCTGGGACTATGGAGGTCACGATGTGACTCGCGTGGGAATCGCTCGGCCGTCACGAGAAATCAGTGCCTGGTCCAGTAGAGCGTGACGAGCGTGGTCAAGGTCATGGCGGCGACTGTGTAGGCGAACATCAGCGACAGCATGGTGCAGATCGCCTGCCCGGCTTCTGTGTCGTCGGCGATGAACTGCGCGGCATCGGCGGCTTGGAACACGTCATCGGCGGCGATGGGGGCGAGATGGCTGTCCATGGGGCGGTCGTCGAAAAAAGAGATGATGGAGTCTGGTATTTGAATTCTGGCACGTCATTCCGGGGATGTCGAGGGAAGACGGATTGAACCGAGGAATTCGCTACAATTCCTGCCGCTGAGAGTCCGCAGCGATGTCGCTCGGGATTCTCGTTATTCCGCATCGTTCGGCTATTGTTAGACGACTGGACTTTCATTCCCGTGAGCCGGGATCGATCTGTTCGTGGAGGGGTTCATGAATCGTTTTGTCGCCTGGGTGGCAGCGGCTTGTCTCGTCGTCTTGCTGGTGGCGGTGATCGTCTCTCTGAGGCGCGAACCTGCAATTCCGCAGTTGGCCCCCGAGGTCGCCAGTCGAGCGGCGCGGGATATCCCGCTGGCGGTGGCTCATTTGGAAAACCATGAAGCGCGGGAGGCGATTGCCCTGCTGACCGCCCTGGAGAAGGATCTGCCGAATGAGAAGGCGATTCTGCAGAACCTCGTCATCGGAAGGTATCTGGCCTTTGTGAATGCCAAAGAGACTGATGATAAACAAACACTAAAAGCCGCCGCTATGGCGGAAGTGCAACGACTCCAGGCGGCCCGCCCCGATGACTGGCAGAGCTACGCCCTCGGAGGATTGCTGATGGACCAGCTGGATGATGCGGCTGGAGCTTATTCGCAATATGAGGCGATTGCTCCCATCCAGACATCGGCCAATGGGGGTGACGCGCGCCCCGCCAGTCGGATCGGCGACGTGACCATGCTGTATGCAATGGCGAAGGCGGGTCTCTCGCTTCCCGAGGGGGCCGAACACCGGGACGCGGCGGCGGCACTTGCACTGGCTGGGGATCAAGACCCGGAAAACTTCTGGATCCTGCACGACTTAATTCAGCTGCAAGTCGAGTCGAAGGATCTCCAGTTGGTGAAGACCCTGGATCGGCTGGCAGCGATTTCACCGGTGGTGGAAGCATCGATCAAGAAAGCCGTGCCGTACTATTCGTTCCCGGATTCACTCCAGAAGGCCAGAACGCTGGCGGGCGAACTCGCGGCAGGAGCTGAGGACGCGGATGCGAAGTGGAAGGTGCTGAACCGCGTGGCGCGGGGCGAGATGTGCAACGTCCTCAAGCCGGAAGACGCGGCGCAGACCGATCAGAAGTATCTCTATCGGCATCCGCTCGACTTCGTGGTTTCGGAATTGCCAGCTGTGGTCGCGGCGAGCATCAAGCCAGAGTCCGCTGGGGCGAGTACCACTCCGGCGATCCCGTTGGAGTGGTCACCCGCGAAATTACCCGAGGCTCTGAGCGGCCTGGCGCTGGTAAAGCAGGCTCGGCTGGCAGACCTGACGCTCGATCGGAAGCCAGAGTTGTGCGTGTTGAGCGACACCAGTTTCTCGGTCTGGTCGCGTGACAATGAGGGGGCCTGGACCGTTCTCATTGATGTTCCAATGACTGGTGCCACCGGGTTTCTGTTGACCGACCTGGACGATGACAGCGTGGATATCCCTGTCGAGAACGACCCTTCCGGCGTGAAGCAGGTGGGGCGAGCCGACCTAGATGTCGTGCTGTACGGACCAGCTGGAGTTCAGCTCTGGCAGAATGTGTTGGTGGGGGACCAGCGTACGTTGACGGCGTGGCCCGTTGAAAGTTCTCAGGCCCTCGATGGCCATACTCGCGTGGCGGCAGCGGCTGACCTCGATCTCGATGGCGACATGGATCTGATGCTGGCCGGGGACTTTGGCGTGCGAATCGGTTTCAACACCGGGAAGCCGTTGTTCTTTACCCGGACCGATACTCCGGTACTTGTTCCGGAGCAGGTCTCCGTGTCTCGGATCGTGCCCGTGGATATCGACCGGGACCAGGACATTGATGCCGTGGTCGTCGCGGATGGGCAGATCTACCTGCTGGAAAGTTTGCGGCATGCGACTCTCCGCTGGAAGGCGATCGACGCTCTGAGTGGTTTGAAAGCTGTCACCGATGTGCAGGTGTTGGAGGCTGACGGCAATGCGAGCTGGGATTTACTGGTCGCTGGCGGACAAGGGACTCACTGGGCACTGAGTCGCACGCCGGAGTCGGGCAAGTGGTTGCTCACCCCGGAATCCGTGAAGTCGATTGATTCGGACCAGTTCTCGATGAGTCATGTCGCCGACCTCGACAACGATGGGGCGGAGGATCTGGTCAGGCTGGGAGGAGCCAGTCCGCTCACGATGAAGCGTGGGCTCCGGACGGAAGGCTTTGAAGCGGCAAGCTGGGGACTACCGAAAGAGGTCGCCTCGGTGCTGAATCTCCACGCCGCCGACTTCGACCAGGACGGTGATCTGGACCTATGCCTAGTCGACGCGACAGGGGTCAAGCTCTTGGAGAACCAAGGCGGCAACGCCAACGCGTGGCTCGACCTGGAGATCGTCGGCAAGCAAGTGAAGTCCGCCCAGGCCGTCTCCAGCGGGCGAGTGAATCACTACGGCGTCGGCAGTCTGCTCGAACTCCGGACTTCTGCTGGCTACCAAGCCCGTGTCGTGGGGACCGATCCCCCCCACATCGGCCTCGGCCCCCAAGGCACAGCTGACCTCGCCCGGCTGATCTGGCCGAATGGGTTCCCGGCGAATGTGTTTCAGCCAAAGCCGAACCAGACGTTATGGGAGGTGCAGACGCTGCTGGGGTCGTGTCCGTATCTGTATACATGGGACGGGGAGTGTTACCAGTTCGCGACGGATCTTCTCTGGTCGGCACCGCTCGGGATGCCAAGTCCGGCGGGTGGGATGACGCCGAGTCGGGAGTGGGAGTACCTCAAGCTGCCGGGGTCGCTGTTGAAGGAGCGAGACGGTGTCTACTCGTTGCAGCTCACCGAGGAACTCTATGAGGCGGCGTACTTCGACAAGGTCCAGCTGATCGCGGTCGACCACCCGTCGGATGTCGCGGTCTACTCGAATGAGAAGGTCGGGCCACCGTCGATGGCGGAGAAGAAGATTCACACGGTGCGGCAACCGCGTCCACCACTCTCGGCCACGGACCAAGCGGGCCGCGATCTGCTGCCAGCGCTGTCGCAGCTCGACGAGGTCTACACGCAGCACTGGGACCACAAGATCAAGCAAGGGTGGACCGAGAAGACGACAATGGAACTCGACCTTGGTGAGGTGCCCGAACAGTCGCGAGTCACGCTGTTCCTGACCGGGTGGGTCTACCCGACCGATCCGGCGATCAGTGTCTCGATCCAGCAAGACCCCGCGCGAGCCGGGTTCGGCATCCAGCCGCCCGCACTCGAAGTTCCCGACGGTCAGGGCGGGTGGAAGACCGCCAACCCGTACATCGGTTTTCCCGGCGGGAAGACCAAGACGATTGCGGTCGACCTGACCGGGAAGCTTGTTCCGAACGATGGTCGAGTGCGGATCGTGACCTCGATGGAACTCTGCTGGGATCAGGTATTCTTCACGGTGGATGAGGCACCGGTCGAAGTCCGCGAGACCCCGCTGGAACTGGTCTCCGCCGACCTGCACTTCCGCGGCTGCTCGGCTCGCGTGACTCACCCGCAGCATGGCCCGGAGCGGTATGACTACTCGCAAGTCGACCCGATGATCTATAGCTCGATGGGTGGTAAGTTCACGCGGTATGGCGATGTGAAGGAGCTGCTGACCTCGCAAGACGATCGCATGGTGACACTCGGTTGTGGAGATGAATGCACGCTGACCTTCACCGCCCCGGCAGCCCCGCCCGCAGGCTGGACCCGCGACTTCCTGATCCACAACGTCGGCTGGGACAAGGACTGCAACCCGCAGAACACCTACGCCAAGACCGTCGAGCCGCTGCCGTACGCCGGGATGCAGAGCTACCCGCCCGCCGAACCGTTTCCCGATGACGAGTTACATCGCAGCTATTTGGAAACATACCAGACGCGCGAGCAGAGCGATGTGCAGTTCCGGCGGTTCGTGTTGATGCGGAAGTAACGGGTATGTAGATGTCAGCGATGGCGCGCTGCGCGAGGGGACGACCCCATCGAGTCCACTACGGCAGAAACCGCTCGCGCTCTTCGGGAGTCGGCAGGCGGCAGGTCTCTTTCTTGCCAAACCACATCAACCGATTCGCCGAAACGACCCGGTATCCCAGATCACGGAGCGGTCCAGGAATCACCCACAACAGCGATCCCAGAATCGGCCAAACACCTGGCAATCGCCACAGGATGCGCACGACAGCTGCCGACCTGCGGTAGGTGCCCTGGTCTGTGAGCAGGACGAGCGTGTCGAGTCGCTCGCGGTCCGCAGAAGGCAACACCTGGCGAGCCGTCTCCCCCTGCAGCGGAGCAAACCGGAACCGCTGGTGGGTGTCGCGAGCCAGGAGGAAGTCCACTGAAATGTTGCAGAGGCCACAGACCCCGTCAAAGAAGACGACGCACTTCTGCGGGGTCACGTAGGGAGAGGAAGAAGCGGACAGCAGCGGATTGGACGTGAGCGACATGAAAAAATCCCGGTCAATGAGAGCGGCAGGCGTGAGCCTGTCGAGAGGTCGGTGAGCGGATCAACCGCTCCGACGCTCCACGACTCGGCAGGCTGACGCCATGCCGCTCTTGGCGTCCAAGTGCCCGATCGCCCACTAGAACAACCGGTTCAGCCCATTCAGCGCCGCCACGCGGTATGCCTCGGCCATCGTGGGATAGTTGAAGGTCGTGGTCACGAAGTATTTCATCGTGTTGTGCGGCGGCGGCTGCATCAAGATCGCCTGGCCGATGTGGATGATCTCGCTGGCGTTGGCTCCGAAGCAGTGGATGCCGAGCAGTTCCAGTGTCTCGCGGTGGAATAGCAACTTGAGCATGCCAGCGGTCTGGCCGGTGATCTGGGCGCGGGCGAGGCTCTTGAAGAGAGCGTGGCCCACCTCGTAAGGCGTCTTCGACTCGGTCAGCTCCTTCTCCGTTTTTCCGAGTGAGCTAATCTCTGGGCTGGTGTAGATGCCGGTGGGCACATCGTGGACATCGGGCAGGTCGCCTTCGCCGATGATGGCACTGGCGGCGAAACGCCCCTGCATGTAGGCCGCACTCGCTAGGGCCGGGAAGCCGATGATGTCGCCCACCGCATAGATGTGCGGGACGGTCGTCTGGTACTTGGAGTTGACCGTAATGTTGCTCCGCTGGTCGGGCTGAATGCCGATTGCTTCCAGACCCAGCCCCTCTGAATTTCCGGTGCGACCAGCTGCCCACAGCAGGGCATCGGTCTTGAGCTTCTTACCCGATTTCAGGTGCAGGATCACGCCGTCGGTGCAGCATTCGATGTGGTCGTACTCCTCCCGGTTACGCAGCAGGACGCCACGCTCCCGCAAATGGTAACTCAGCGCGTCGATAATCTCCTCGTCCAGGAAATCGAGCAGCTTGTCGCGGGTATTGACGAGGTTCACCTTCACGTCCATGTTGCGGAACATCGAGGCATACTCACACCCGACCACCCCCGCTCCGTAGACCGTGATCGACTTGATGTCCTTGTTCATCGACAGGATCGTGTCACTGTCGTAGATGCAGGGATTATTGAAGTCGACCTCCTTCGGGCGGTATGGACGCGCCCCGGTCGCGATCACGAAGTTCTTAGCCGCCAGAATCGTATGCCCGCCATCGGGCTGCTGGACTTCCACCGAATTGCTATCGAGGAATCGAGCGACCCCGTTAAAGATGGTGACATCATTGCGATCGTAAAAGCTCTGACGCATCTTCACTTGTTGGTCAATCACCTTCTGGGCCGAACGCCGCAGGTCAGGCAGATTGACATCGGTGGCACATCCCAGCGACCGAAACAGTGGGTTCGCGCGGAACTCCATCGCTTGGAAGATCGCAAACCGCAGGGCCTTGCTCGGGATCGTGCCCGTATGAGTGCAGCTGCCACCAATCTGCGGCATGCGCTCGATGACAGCGACTTTTTTCCCGTGCTTGACGGCCTGCATGGCCGCGCCTTCCCCGCCGGGTCCGGTTCCGATCACCACGACATCGAACTCAAAATCAGCTGCCACGAATGTACTCCCTGTCCCTGTGCGAAATCACGAGATGGATTTCGCCCTGATGCGAGCGACATCGTAGACAACCGGGGCGTACGAGGGGAGGGCAATCGACAGGTGAATGAGGGAGGTTGATGCACTACTCCTCTTCCATCATCCCTGGCTTCCAATCCACCACAACCCATGCTTTCTTGACATATCGATAGCACTTCACACTCTTGCCTGTGACGGAGTAGAAAGTCGTCTCAGCGCGGGGCGAAACGAACGTACCCAGCTTTTCGGACTCACACACGATCAGCTGGACCGGGCCTTGGCATGTGGCGACGGCCTTCCCCTTGCGGATGGCATCGAGCGCCGTTTCATTGTCGGCACAAGTCGTGTTTAAGCGAGGAACGTGACCGGCGTTTCGCCACTCCAATTCGTAGGCGGCATCGGACCGGTCGAATAGTTGAAGTCGGGTTTCCTCCCGAGGAATCCCAAACGCCATCTGGTCCTCTACCCAAGACTCGTTCCATCGAAGTCCAATCGGATTATCGGTTGGATTATAATCCGCATTGTAGACAAACACATGCAGACCATTCGTTTCATGAAACTTCATTCCCCCTGAACTCTTATATTCGATGAGCTTTCGGGGATTGGTTTCACGGATACTCTTGTAAACGCTGTGCAGGTTCTGCACGAGTGGTCGGGATTGCGGTGGAAGCTGCAATTGCCAATATCCGTAATAGCCACAGAAGTAGGAATCGACCCAGTCTGGTGGGACATACCCGAGCGTGGGGGCGTCTTCAGCCTGTATTCGTTCACAACCATCCTGTGTCAGTATCGTATGGAAAAACGCATCCCCAGGCAGGAACCCCTGATTCCCGGCAGATGCGAATGTTGGAATCAAAAAGACCAGCATCATGGAGAGTCGGAACATGACAGTCATCCGGGACGTTTCGTGAATTCACCTGCTGTTGATGATACCTGATTCGCGATGTGCGAGCATGAGTCCTCAGTGAAGCTAGGAACCGGTGTCACGCAGAGGTGCAGAGGACGCAGAGAATAAAGGGGGCAAGCTCCTCCTCTCTGCGTCCTCTGCGCCTCTGCGTGAGCCTTCTGCACGGCCCTGATGCCGATCCCTGCTCAGGGGACTCTGGTCTCGTCGGCGTTCACCGCCCGCTTTCGTTTCATCAGGGCGGCATTGAGTGAAGCTCCACCCATTCAGAGATTGCAGCCAGTTGTGGACTCCTCGCCAGATCGGTTAGAAACGTTCGCTCTACGAACGGAACTCTTCTCCTCCTCCACGAACACTCCCATGGACTTCCTCCAGATCAAAGACCGCTCCATCCTGGTGATGGGGGTCGCCAACAAAAAGAGTGTGGCCTGGCACGTGGCCCAGGTGCTGCGCGCCGCCGGGGCGGATGTGCTGTATGCCGTACGCAGCAATTCCCGATTGGAGACGGTGCAAAAACTGGTCGGCGACGCACCTGTCTACGTCTGCGATGTCGAGCGGCAGGCCGACATCGATCGACTGCGCGACGACATCGGTCGCGACCGGAGACAGCTGGCCGGGTTCGTCCATTCGATCGCCTTTGCCGATTACAGTGCCGGATGGCAGCCGTTCCACGCGACACCGCGCACGGCGTTTTTGCAGGCAGTCGACATCTCCTGCTTCTCACTGATGGCGATGTCGAATGCCTTTCGCGACCTGCTCGACCCGGAGCAGGGGAGCGTGGTCTCGATCTCGATCTCGAATACCCGCATGGCAGCTGAGAATTATGGGTACATGGCCCCGGTCAAGGCGGCCCTCGATTCGGCAGTGTGCTTTCTCGCGAAGTCATTCTCCGAATTTTCGCACGTGCGGTTTAATGCGGTCTGTCCGGGGCTGCTGAAGACCTCGGCGTCGGCGGGGATTCCGGGGTATGTCGATTCGTATCTATTTGCGGAGCAGGCGACCCTGCGCAAGCGGGCGGTACAGACCGAAGAGGTGGCCAATGCCGTCGCCTTCCTGCTCAGCCCCCGCTCCTCCGGGATTAACGCTCAGGGTCTGGTGATCGACGCCGGGATGGGGGTCAACTATTTCGACCAGCGGCTCGTGAGCCGCAGCATGGGAAGTCCGGGTTAGAGACTCCGGCCTGGTCCAAGCTGGATGAAATAGCTTTGATGCATGACTCAATTGGTGAACCGTCAAGACTCCCCGCCGCAGCTCACGAGGTCAGTCTTCGCGTCTCACCCACCGGGCCACACACCGCGACGCCCCCTCATCTCAAGTGCAGATGCCACCGCCAAACCTCTGATAATCCGTGTGAATCTGTGCAATCTGTGTACGAACTCCCTGCTCTGGAGAGACTCGATCAAGGAGGGATTGGTACACAGATTTCACAGATGGGCACAGATTATTTTTCACCGACAAGCTCTCGTTATGTGGTCGCTGGGTGAGTGGTGTTGACTCACAAAACAGCATTCGCCAAGTCGCCAGTGGCTGTCCAGCTTCGCTCGGTTCATCAGTCTGGCCTTGTCCCCTCGGGCGACTGATTGGCGAGATTCGCGTTATTCAATCGAAACCTTCCTTTGGAACTGGTGTTCAAGGTATTGTTCAGGGAGCGAGTTCGCTCGTTGACCTGATGCCGGATCACCAACCCCGAGGTTGCCATGCGTTACCGATTCGCCACGACTCTGTGTTTCACTTGGTGGGCCGTGTCCGGGCTGGCTGCAAACGCTGCCGAAAAGCCCAGTGCGCTCGCCACCGCTCGCCAGGTCGACGCCCTCATCGAGGGTGAGTTGACCAAGGCGAACACCACTCCGGCCCCTCTGGTCAACGATGACACGTTTCTGCGTCGGGCCACCCTCGACTTGGCCGGGACGATCCCGACACCGAATCAGGTGACTGACTTCGCCCTTGATCCTGATCCCCATAAACGCGGCAAGTTGGTCGACCGCCTGCTCAAATCGGACGAGTACGCCGACATCTGGGCCAGCTACTGGCGCGAGGTGATCTTCTCCCGCGCCACCGAAGCCCGCGCCCGGAGCATGCAGGATCTGTTTGAGACCTGGATGAAGGACCAACTTACTCAGAACACGGGGTGGGACCGGATCGCCACGGAACTGCTGACCGCCACCGGAAGCACCCAAGAGGACGGCGATGTCGCCCTGATTTACGCCCATACCGGAGAACCCGAAGAACTGGCAGCTGAGACGGCCCGCATCTTCCTCGGGATCCAGATTCAGTGCGCCAACTGCCACAATCACCCCTACGAGAAGTGGACCCGCGAGGACTTCCACCAGTTCGCCGCCTTCTTCCCCCGGATTCAAGTCCGCCCAGAGCCAGACAACCAAGGGACCTTCCTCGTGAAGTCGGTCGAAGCTGGCTCGGGCCGTCAGGCGATGCGGGCCAACTTCAATCCGGCGGAAGCCTTCGTCCGCATGGACCAGAATCGCGATGGCAAGATCACGAAGACCGAAGTTTCGCGAGTCAAGTTCCTGGCCGACCGTTTCGACCAGATGTTGGCCCTCGGCGATGCCAATAAAGACGGGGCGATGACCAAGGAGGAGTTCGAGAAAGTCCCCCGCCCGGATGCCAATCAACCGGGCCGTGGTTCCGCAGAACACTACATGCCCGACCTCGACGATCCCACTGCCGAAGGCAAACTGATGCAGCCGGTCTTCTTCGTCAACCAGGCGAAGATCAACACCGGCACCGACGATATGGACCGCCGCCAGACCCTCGCCAAGTACATTACCGCCAAGAACAACCCGTGGTTCGCCAAGTCGTTTGTCAACCGCATCTGGGCTGAACTGGTCGGCCAGCCATTCACCGATGTCGTCGATGACATGGGACCGGGGCACGAGGCTCAGGCGCAAAAGGTACTCGATGTCTTGGCCACTCACTTTGTGAACAGCGGCTACGACATCCAGTGGCTCTATCGGGTCATTACCCACACCAATGCTTATCAGAGAAAACTTCGCACCAGTGACACCGGTGAGGGAGCCTTCGCAGCGGCCAGTCCCACACGGCTGCGGTCGGATCAAATCTACAACTCACTGACCTCGATCCTGGGCGAGGGACTCGTCCCCCAGGCAACACGTGGCGGCGCGGGAGGTGGCGCAGCACAACGCTACGCCAACCAGGGTGGCCGCAAAGGGTTCGGCAACCTGTTCGGTTTCGACCCCAGTACCCCGCAAGCCGACATCATCGGGACTGTGCCGCAGGCTCTGTTCCTGATGAACCAGAGCGGAGTCAGTCACGCGATTCGAGCTGCGGGCCGCACGCGACTGGTGACGCTGCTCGATAAGAACAAGGACGACCATGATGCGCTGTCGGAGTTGTACTTACTCGTGCTCAGCCGCGAGCCATCGAAGAGTGAAGTCGAGCTGAACCTCGCGTATCTCACTTCGGTCGGAAATCGTAACGAAGCGTTTGAAGACATCCTTTGGAGCCTGCTCAACAGCAGCGAGTTCATCACGAAACGCTGACCGGCGAGCGGAGGGCGTCAGCCCTCTGGTTTGCCATGCGTTAATTCCATCCACCACCAGGGGGCTGACGCCGCCCCGCTCGCCAGGACACCAACTCATGCACACCATCCACGAGCAGATCCAAATCTCCCGGCACGCCCTCTCCCGCCGCCGGTTCCTGCACACGGTCTCTGCCTCGGCGATCGCGGCAGGAGCCTTCGGGTTTACCGACCTCTTGAGCCTGCGGGCGGAAGACCTGCGGAAGCAGGGGAAGTCGATGATCCTCCTCTGGATGCAGGGTGGGCCATCGCAGTTCGAGACCTTTGACCCCAAGCCCGGTCATGAGAACGGCGGCCCGACGCAGGCCATCGACACCAGCGTCCCCGGCATCCAGATCGCCGAGAACTGGACCAATGTCGCCAAGGCCATGGGCGACATCACCCTTATCCGTTCCATGACCAACAAGGAGGGAAACCACCAGCGGGCCAGCTACCAGCTCCACACCGGCTACGTCCCCGCTGGCAGCGTCAAGCACCCGAGCTTCGGCGCAGCTGTGGCTCAACAGATCTCTGATCCCAAGCAGGATCTGCCCACAGTCGTGTCGATCGGTCGACCGGAAGCGGGGGGCGGGTTTCTTGGTGTCGACTATGAGCCATTCGTCGTCGACAACCCCGGCACACTGCCGACGAACGTGGGGACACCGGTGGGGCAGGACCGTCTGGCTCGTCGCCTGGAGCACATGAAGAAACTCGAAGTCGAGTTCGCCGCGAAGGGAGGCCAGGTCGTCGTCGACAACCACCAGCGAATCTATGAGAAGGCGACTAAGCTCGTGCAAAGCCCGCTGACCAAAGCGTTCGACTTCGCCGATGAGCCGCAAGCTGTCCAGGACTCGTACGGCTCATCGCAGTTCGGACGCGGTTGCCTGCTGGCTCGGCGGCTCATTGAGAAGGGCGTGACCTTCGTCGAAGTCCGGGCCGGGAACTGGGACACGCACTTTGACGCCGAGAGCCGGATTAAGACGCTCTCCGAACCCGTTGACCAAGGCATGGCCGCGCTGATCAACGACCTCAAGGTCCGTGGTCGCCTGCAAGATACAATCGTTGTCTGGATGGGCGAGTTCGGGCGCACTCCCAAGATCAACGCCCGTGGCGGCCGCGACCACTACCCGCGCTGCTTCAACGTCGCCCTCGCGGGCGGGGGCGTCAAAGGTGGCCAAGTCATCGGCAGCTCCGGCCCCGATGGCTCCGCCCCCACCGATAGCCCGGTCAGCGTGCCGGATCTCTATACCTCGATCTGCCAGAGCCTGGGTGTCAATGCCACGCACGAGAACATCAGCCCGCTCGGGCGACCGATGAAGATCGTCGATGGCGGAACCGTAATACCCGGCCTCTTCGCCTAAGCCGTCCCCGAGCGGCCAGCATGGCTGCTGGAACGTGATGAATTGCTGGGGCCTAGCCTTGGTGACGCCTGGAATTAGTCAGCTTCTCACAATGAGTCTCGCGATGCGACGGCCCGATGAGCGGTTGCTGGCGACGGATGATCTGACGTCGTTTATGGAGTCGCTACTGAGCCAGGGATATTGAGTCTGGATTTCTTACAGACGGTGCCGGGAGCCTGATCATCTCATCGCATGGAGAAAGCCGAGGGGTTGCCACCCCTCGGCTTTCGAGTGATGAAAATAGCTGTGAGACTTCGGAAGTCTAACTGGCAGCTGTTGATTCCAACGCGGCGGTCTCCTCCTTCCGCATGGAATCCGGCAGCGGGATGCGAATCTTGAATTCCGTGCCTTGGCCAACCTCGCTCTTGCAATCGATCGATCCGCCGAGCTTTTTAACAATGCTATGACTGATCGAGAGTCCGAGTCCCGTGCCCACGCCGGGGGCCTTGGTGGTGAAGAAGGGATCGAAGATCTTTTTGCGAATGTCTTCGGGAATCCCGGATCCGGTATCTCGAATCGAGAGGGCGACAGAGTCCTCGTGGAGCACAGTCCGGACGGTCAATCGACCGCCGCCCTGCATCGCGTGGACGGCGTTGCTCATGAGATTCAGGAAGACCTGGTGCAATTGACCATAGGGGCCATACAGTGACGGAATCTCGGCGTACTCTCGATCAATCTGGACAGCGGACAGGGATTGTTTGACAGAGAGGTTCAAGCAGAGATCGAGCGCGCGGTGCAGGTCGAAGTCTTCGTCGCGATCACGTCCGGGGTGGGCGAAGGTCTTCATGTCGCCGACAATGCGGGCGGTCCGGTCCGCGCCTTCGGCGATCACGCCCGCCAGCAAGTCCAGCTTGTCAAAACTCGCGACCAGCTCGGGCGGCAAGGCGGGCTGCCCCGACGAATTGACACTCCCCAACAGCCCATTCCGCAGCTTCTTCAGCCTCAGCTGCATGGCGGGCACGCCATTCGAGACGGCGTTGATCGAGTTGTTGATTTCGTGCGCCAGACCGGCGACGAGCTGGCCCAGGGAGCTGAGTTTTTCGGCGTGGACGAGTTGTTCCTGGGTCTGTTTCAGTTCGAGGTTGGTCTTTTCCAGTTGCGCGTGTCGCCGCTGGAGTTGGAGGAGAGACTCCTGGACCTGGTTGGTGCGGACGGCGACCTGTTGTTCGAGATTGGCGTTCAATTCACGAACCTGTGATGTCTGGCTGTCCAGTTCGGTGATCATGTCATTGAAGCGACGAGCGAGCATATCCAGTTCATCGTTGCCAGTCGGTGTAGCGCGGACGGAGAGGTCACCGGCTCGAACTGACTGCATGATTTGTACGAGCTTGTGAAGGCGTCCGGTGATGGATTGGGCGAGCCAGTGTGAATAGACGCAACCGACCACGATGGCTCCGAGAGTCACGTAGATGGCATGGTCGCGAATTTGCTGCACCGCGTCGTGAAGGTTCGTGGCGCGAGTCAGGTCGAGCGTTTCCTGATACACGAGTGCGCCGATCAGCACTCCAGTAATCATGATGATGATGCCGAAGCAAAGCATGATTCGCGACTTGAGCCGACTCTTGGGGAGTTCGTCAAAGTTAATCGCCCCGCCGCGCTTCAGCAAATCGGCGATCACAACGCCCATCCACTGCTCGCTGGCAAAGAAGGTCACGAGAATGACCAAGGCAATGGCCAGACCTGTTGCGATAAAAATCTGGAGTAAAAGACCACTCTCCAATGTGAAGCGGTGAGCCAGATCCCAGCACATGGGCAGCGCCGAAGTGCAGGGAACCATTAAGGCTTCCAGAATGTTCTGCCTCAAAGGGAAGCGGACCGCTTCCATCGTCGCGGCCTTGGCCAGATCCTGCGGGAGGGGCTGGCCCTGATGAATCAGCCCGAGTGCGAGTCTCAAACGACGAGTGTGAGTCCAGGCGACGGGAACCGTCAGCGCCACAGAAAGAGCGATCAGAAAATAGCCCAGTTGCAGAAACCGATCCTGCACTTCGGCAGGCATCTCGGTGGTCAACACCACATAAAACAAAACAAATCCACCGCCGATCGATCCGATCAGACGAGTAAACAACATCATCGCCGTGATGAAGTGCCGGTGACTCTTCCGGTAGACCCATTCAATCATGGCCTGTCACCTCAGGGGCAATCACGCGACTGCCACGAGCGGCGGCCTCACTTGCGCCCGTGGCTGAAAATCTCACTCTCAAGCAACTGGTCCAGCCGCCCGATGTAGTCCTCGATGTGAATCGAACTCAGGTGGCTGCCCAGTTGGCGAACTTGTGTCCGATGCGTCTCCCAGCGTTTGAGAAACTGGCCCTCAATGTTGGACGAAATGATCGCCCGAACCAGTCGAGCCTCGTTGTTGGCACGCAAGTCTGCGGGCTGGAGTTTCCCCTGCCACACCGCCTCCAGAAAGACTCCACTCGAGAAATCGCCGTCGTCAATCTCCCGCTCCCAAGTACTGACCATGTTGCCGATCCGGGCCATCGACTCGGCATGCCACAACACCGACCGCAGCCCGCCCAGATCCCTGCGGTCGAACTCGGGACTGGCCATCAAGTCCACGGTCGCGGCCACAGTCACCATCATCCCGTGGGATGAATACAAATCGTGTTCAATCTGATTCACGAGCTCCGGCAATTGTGAGGTCAGGTCAGAATGCTCGACCGTGGTACACAGCTGTCGCAGGTCAAAAGCCAGAAGTTGTTCGAACTCCTGAAATCGGGGAAGTTGGGCGGCACGACGCCAGATTTCCTGCCAGACCTCGGTGACGAATCCGGCAACTAGCTGCTCTTCCGGTGTTTCCCCTACCGGTGCCCCGCCCCGTGTCAGAGTGAGCAACGAGCGAACAAATCTGTGGTTGTGGACCTGATCGGCCACGTCATCGATCAGACAGTTGAACATTCCGATCAGGAATTTCGTGTCGCGAGCGGTGGCGTGCTGGCTGTCTTCGACGGATGACAATGTCATCAGGTCCACGGCATACAGACACCACCGCCATAAATATAAGCCCCGTTCACCGACCTGCTGGTAGCGGTTGACCCAGGGTTGAAGGTTCTCGGGGAATTCCCGATCCTGCCACGCTTCGACCGTTGCGGACCCGTTGGACGGATCGAGCATGACGATTCGGCGTGAAAAATCAGAGGAATCACTCAAGGAGTCGACGAACAAATGCCGCAGGCGTCCCCATTGCGAACGGTCAGAGGGGGGGGCGGGGCGAGATGACCCTTCGGGATGAATGTCTAAGATCATCACCTGCCCCAGTGGGAGTGTAGCCTTCTGCGAAGGAAGGCTGACGGCGATTCCCCCTCCGTGGAACGAACCGATGTGACATATGCGGACGAGAACAGCTGCCTTCCCTGAGAATTCCGGGATCTCAGTTTGCCGTCTGGCTCCATCCTGACCACAATGGCAACCATGTTCAAGAAAGAACTTTCCGAAGCATCGGCAACTCGCGTTTCCATCAGGAGACATGCGTTGAAATGGGAGTCTTCGGAATATCTTTCGCAACACTCGTGGGAGGTGCGAGTTGACCAGCTGGACGGCCTGGTCAGTGCGTCGGTGCCTCCTCCGGTTTTGTCCTCGATCAAAATCAGGCCGATATGTGCAGGGGAAAAGGCAGCTCGCACGGGAAGACGTAATGGAATTCTGGCTGTCATTTCGTTCCGGGACAATGGCGACTCGAATTGATACAAACCTGACAACCCCACCGTTGAGTCGTCCATTCCGCGAGTAGGCTGCCCTCGGGGAACATCGGGCGAATCCATCGGTCTCTCATTCACCGAATTCGGTGATCGTTTGACGGAGTTCTTCTTATGGCCGGAGTGAAGTCGATGCCTGCGATAGAACCCCTGGACTGTGTTTTTCGGTCAGAGGTCCGTGGGGAGGCCGCTACTGAATCGGCTCAATGCCTGCTCATCGCTCAGATGCTGGGCTTACCGCCCGAGCAGACCCGGGTGACGCGGCCCCTGTGCGAGATCTGCATCGAGCAGACTCGCGGTCGGGCCTTCTCAGAACATCCGATCTTCCCTTCGCTGGTCTATCATCAAGCCACAGAGCAGTTGACCGCTGTTCATGACACCGCCTCGCAGAAGCACTGGGAAACATGGCTCGCACGCGCGGAAGCTGCTCTTCTGCAACAGGCGAAGTCACTCCCGGAAGCCGGTTCGATTCCTCTGTGTGATGTGATCCTCTGTGCTGAACAGGACAGTCCTGAGTTGAGAGCTGCGATGGAAAGTGTGCTGGACCAGTGCGAGTCGGTGCCGATTCTGCATGTGATCGATTGTGGAACTGAGCCGATCGACTGGGGAGACGATGCGGCTCGCTGGAATGTGCAGATTCACCGCCTGCCCGGACCGGTGACACCGCTCAGTGTCGTGTCACAGATTTCGAGTGCGCTGCGGACGCCCTATCTCGCGGTCCAGCATCCCTCGGCGATCAGTGAGCCGCTGAGACTCGCTCGATCAATCCGCGCACTCCGTGATACCGGTGCGGAAATATCTGTCGCTGGCGTCCTCTTGGAATCAGGTCCGAAACCACTTCCCGAATGTGCTGAGGGGGATTGCACCGCAGAGGCCGCGGAGGACCGCAGAGGTCCGCGTGATCTCCGGAATTTCCCTCTGCGAGCCTCTGCGGCCTCTGCGGTGAAATCAGAGCATTTGCCTCAAGCCAGTTCCTTAGCTGGGTCACCCACAGACGACGAGGACTCTTCGAACCCAGAGGCATCGGTGATCATCCCCTGGTCGCTCGCCGTCCGGCGGGCCACACTGGTGGACATGGGAGTGACAGCTTCGGGACGATTGGAAACCGAAGCTGACTTCCTCTCCGAGGCGTACCGCCAAGGCAGACCCGTCGTCACCAGTTCCGACCCAGTGGTCAGTGCAGATGATCCGACAGCCCTCGACTCCCCGTCCGCTGGGGACTTGTCACGACTGATTCGCAAACCCACTCGGACATTCGCTCCCTCTCCATTACAGCCGAGGTCAGTGAGACGGAATCGCTTCCCGAATGTCCCGACAAGTTGCGATGTCGTCCTCCCCTTTCGAGGTCATTTACACTATGTGCGCGAGGCCCTGGACGGACTCCTGAAGCAAGAGCAGGTCACTCCGGTCATCCACCTCATCGACGATGCCACGGTCGAAGACACGACTGATTTCCTCAACGAATGGGCGAAGCATCCGCAACTGCGGGTCTATCGCAATCGGGAAAACATCGGGCAGTTCCAGTCCTTCAACAACACCGCTCCGTTTTGGGAGACCGACCTCGTGGCGGTCCAGGACGCCGACGACATCAGCCTGCCGCACCGGCTGCACTGGGCCGGGCAGATGCTGCACTGGAGCGGGGCGGATTACTTCGGGGGGGCGGTCGAGCTGTTCGGCGATGAAGACCTCATCCGCCCCGTAATGTCTGAGACGAAGGCCCTCGAACGGATTCGACGGGCCGACTACCGCCGGTCCTTCTACCCCCAGTGGGCCAAGACCGACTACTTCCTCGAAAATCCCACAGCTGTATTTCGCACGGCGATGTTCCGCGAGATGGGTGGGTATGCCGACTTCGGCAGTCGGCTGATGAACCGCACGAGCCTCGACACCGAATTCCAGCTGCGCTGTTTGTTTCGGGGAGTGCGGTTTGCGATCACGCGCGAGGTGGTTACGCGGTATCGAGTTCATCCAGAGTCCGCGACGCAGGACCGCCTGACGGGGTGGGGCACGACACCGCGCGCGGCGTCGATTCGCCAACTGGAGGAGCGCTGCCGCGTGTTTCGCGGTGGGGACTTCGACCCTCGTACTTTCGGGGCACTGGGGCGTTATACTGGGGTCACGCAGCCTTGGCTCGTTTCCCGAGGACTCGCGCGCCATCCCAGTGTCGGTCGCGAATGCCGACTAGAGGTCGGTGTTGTGGACATACTCTTGTTCACCGGGGTCGCCCGAATGTAGGCGATGTCGCTCCGCGACTCGCATTCCGAGCGCCGGGCGACCCACTCGTACAGCGGCAGGACGTGTCCAGCAAGAAGAATCTCAGTCGCGGAGCGACATGAGCTACGACAGGAGCTTCGCCCCGGTGCTGACGTTCGCGACGCGCGCACCAAAATGATCTGTTTTGCCCTTCTTCAAAGACGCCCCCCCCATGCCAACTCCGCTCTACGCCCTCCTCATCGGCGTCAACACCTACAAGGCTCCGTTCATCCCGCCGCTCAAGGGGTGCCGGAACGATGTCGAGTTGCTGGCCTCCATCCTCCGCAGCCGCTTCGGGGTGACCGATGAGCAATTGCGAGTGATCGTCGATGAGCAGGCCACGCATGCCGCGATCAAGGAGGGCATCCGCGAGCATCTGATCGGCACTGCCCAGACAGCGAAGGCCACGGGCCAACCGATTCCGGCGTTCCTGTTCCACTTCAGTGGGCATGGCTCGATGGCGCGGGATGCCAGTGGGGCCAAGGCGACTGGTCTCGATGAAACGATGGTGCCGAACGACAGCCGTCAGTCCGACATCCTCGATATCAAGGACTGGGAACTCGGGGCGCTGATCGATGAACTCGCTCAGTACACGCACAACATCACCGTGGTGCTGGACTGCTGCCACTCGGGGTCGGGCACGCGCGATGCGGAACTGACGACGCGCCAGTGTCCGGTCGACTTGCGTCCTCAGCCCGAGCGGCCTCTCGCGATTGTGGCGGGGACACGCAGCGCGGACAGTGCCCCCGCCACGCCGCTCAACTCGCATGTTCTACTGGCCGCGTGCAGTAACAGCCAATCGGCCAACGAGTACGTCGATACATCCACTGGCGAGAAGCGGTACTACGGGGCGCTGAGTTATGCCCTGGCCGAGGAACTGGCGAAGACGCCTGCCGGGAATGCCAGCTACCGCGAGATCTACCAGCGCGTCTGTCGCCGCCTCAAGCAGTGGTATCCATTGCAATCCCCGCAGTGCGAGGGGGACCGCGACCGCGTTCTCTTCGGCGGCGATCGTCCCCCGCGCGATGTGTGGATCAGCGTCACCGGGTCGCAGGACGGGATGATTCGCATTGATGCGGGTGGCGTACACGGGTTGACAGAAGGAGTCGAACTCCATGTCTATCCCGAACAACTGCGAGAGATCGGCAGTGAGGTTCGACCAATTGCGCGGCTGCGGGTGGTGCAGCGCGACGCGGTGCAGAGCCTGTGCGAAGTGATCGACGGTGAGCGGGAACTGCCCCCCGGTTGCCGCGTCCAGCCGATCACTTGTGGGTCGCAGTTGACTCGCACGGTGTCGCTGGCCGGTGTCGACACGGACGCTCGCGAGGCCGCTCAACAACGACTGACCCAGCCCGATCTGCTCGGGCTGGTAAAGTTCACTACCGACGCGGTCGCTGACTTGAAGGTCCAATCCCATGCCGGTGGTTATTCGCTATGCGACGCCGCAGACCAGCCGCTCGAATCACCGGCCACTACGCAGAGCCTCGAGACTCTGGCCGCCTCGATTCGCAAGTGGGCCAAGTCGCTCAACGCCCTGCGGATCGAGAACCCCTCACCGCAGTCGGAGCTGCGCGGGCTGGTCGGTGTGGAGTTCAAACTGAAAGACGGGTCGCTCGTCTCCGACTCGAACCAGGCCACGCTGGAGTCGGGCACCGTGGTCCAGGTACAGATCACCAACCGCTCGCCGGGGCCTCTGTATGTCTCGGCCCTCAGCTTCGGCTACGACGGGTCGGTCTCGCTGATCTGGCCCGCGATGGCCGGGGAGCAACTCCCACTGCCGCCGGGGAAGTCGGTGTCGACGCGGGCCTTTCGCTTGATGTTCCAAACCGGCGATGCCCGGACTCAGGTTCACGAAGCGATCAAGGTCTTCGCGACCCGCTCACCGACAGACTTCGATCTGCTCACGATGGACGGAGCGGGTCAGCACGCGGGGACGCGATCGGTCGGCACAGCCGGTCCGCTGGGGCGGCTTCTGGAGCAGGCGGCCCAAGGCAGCGGCACTCGCATCCTCCAGCCGGTCGAAGCCCCCGCTGAGGAGGACTGGACCACCGCCGAGTTGGCCTACCAACTGGTGCGGCCCGCGAAAGAACTTCAGCGACCGCTGCTGGGTGGTCAGGCCGTACCATTGCCCGGCACCGAGTGCGTTGTCACCGCTCCGGCAGGATTCTCGGGGACGTTGCGACCCGTGACGGCCACGCCCGAACAGCGGTCACTCGGCAGCGCTGCCACGACTGAGGCCGTAGCCACGATCGGCACGCCCTCGTCCCACCCGCCAGCCGCCTTCCTCGCCAGTCTGCTCGGGGCGAACGGCCCCGTTTTGGCCCCCATCGAGATCGAGGCCGACAACCTGGCCCGCTCGCAAATTTCGGGGGACACTCCGTTACGAGTGCAGTGGAGTTCCGGACAACGGAGCCTGGAATCCTCGGTCACTTCGCAGCGTGTCCTCGCCATTGCTTCGGATGGGGAGTTGCTCTATCCGGTCGGCATCGCGGACGCACAGAGCGGAGCCGTTAATGTCACCTGGCTCCCCCCAGCGGGCGAGTCGACACTCGAAGGGACCGTTGCAACTCGCAACCTCGTGCGCACGGTTCGACTGTACTTCTACAAGATGCTCAGCTGGGAGCTGGGATCGCTGGGGTTAAACGTCGTCCGCTGGGTTCCCATCGAGCGCGTGTCCACTGAACCGCTCGTGATTGGAGAGCGATCGCGGCCATTCTCCCTTGGAGAGGTCCGCAGCCGCCGGGCTACTCCCGGCGACATCCTCCCCGCACACAAGGTGCTGGTGCTCGTACATGGCGGACTGTCGGATGCCGATTCAATGCTGGCCGAGATTGGCCCGCTGGTGGAACGTTCGGGGCAGACCTATGACCGGATCGTCGCATTTGAGTACGAGACCGTGGTGACTCCCCTGCAGGACAGTGCCACGCAACTGGCACAGGCTCTGGCGAGCGGCGGGCTGGCTCCGACAGGAGGGGGGCGAGTGGATCTGATGGCCGTGGGCGTGGGAACGCTTGTGACTCGCGCGGCGATCGAGATGCTCGGGGCACGCGAGCGAGTCAGTCGGTGCCTGCTCGCCGGACCTCCCAATACGGGAACTTTGCTGGCCAAATCGCAAAGCATTGCCCGCTGGCTCGGGACACTCGCCCTCGCGAAATGCGTGCTGGTGCCTCAGCTACTCCCGCTGAATATGGCGTTCAACAAAGCGGTGAACGATGCCGCAGCGATCCGCGATTTGCAACCGCAGTCGGACTTCCTCAAAGCCCTCAACGCCTCTAGCCCGCCCACTCAAGTGCCCTATACCATTCTCGCCGGGGTGGCTGCGTTGCCACCCGCGCTGGCTGGTTTTTTGCGCCGCCTGGCCGATGCGAGCTTGTCGTTCCTGTTCGACGACGAGCATGACATGGTGTGCAGCCAGACCAGCATGCTCTCTCTGCGGAACGGACAATTCCCGGTCGAGCAGCTGCAGGTCCATGTCGTCCCAGCAGATCACTTTACCTATTGGAGTGATCCGAGTACGGCTGAGCGGGTGGTGGAGTGGCTCAAAGTGTGATGTGAACAGTCAGACTGTCTGACCCGTGGGATAGGCTTCCAGCCTGTCTGATACCGTAAGACGACAGGCTGGAAGCCTATCCCACGCGGACCCCTTGTTCCGACGTGGGCCAATGGTCGACCCATGCGCTCCAAGTGACTTCAGTCTCCTGGAACAGAAGCTGACCACGGTCGACGACTGGCCAGCCCGTCACCGGGGCTCCATTGATCGCCACCGGCGCGATCGAGCGGCCCTCTTGTCGCAACGGGTAGACGACTGGATCGGCTTGCGGGGAGATCAGACGGACGGCGTCGGCCTCCAACTCCAGGCCCGGCTCGACATCCGTTCCGTGGGTCACGCTGGAGAGCACTTGCTCCCGCACCAGATCGACTCCCGCCAACTTGTAGAGGCCGGTCAGAGCGATGTTCAGCCGAATCCGCGTCTCCTCGGGCAACTCGTGCATCCAGCCCGGATCGACAATCCTCGCCGCCAGCCAACCGTTCAAATCCTCCCACCGCATCAGGAGTGGACGCTCGGGGGCCAGCGAACTCCACAGCTCCAAATCGAACCGATTCGTGGCCGGCTCCACTCGGCCCACGGATATTGTGGCCCCACTCAGCAGTTTCGTTTCGGCCAGCAGCACGCAGAATTCCCGCTCCACGAAACGCCGCACCGCCAGCACGACCGAGTCGATATGCGACAGCTGCCGTGTCGAGCGATACCCGTGTCCGGGATCGGATTCGAGTCGCAACGCCCCTCGCAGCTTCATGTAGAGCTTGGCCAGCGTTCCCGAACGAAAGCCGGGGCGTAACAGCGCAGTGATCGACTCTCCGTGACTGCCGACTCGCGCGGGTTGAATTCCCTGCGGGCGGTTGGCGACATAAAGCTGCCAGTTCTCTTTAAGTTCCCAGACCAGGAACCCGAAGACGCCGGGAGCCAGTAAGACGATGGCACCAGTGATCGCAGCTGCGGTCGGTTCTGACATCCGCTCCATTCCGACCGAGCCGTGGATCAAGTGCAGGATTTGTTTGGAATAAGGGAGCAGAATCTTGTGCGAGATGGTGACGACCGGGAAGTGTTTAATCGGGTTGATCTGGGGCTCCACCAGCAAGGTCACGACGAATCGGATGACATACGACACGACCGACCAGACCGAACCGATCAGGATCTTCAGCAATACAAAACGCCCCGGATCCCCCGCCCGGAACCGCAACCATTCATCGACGGTATAGAGCGACTGCTCGATCCACTGCATGGCATCATGGAACAGGTCCATCACGAGATGATAGATCACGGCGAAGATGCGGAATCGTAACTCGTGCCAGGCACGAACACAGATATCCAGTACCCGCTCCTCGAGCGATCTCCCGGCTGGTGAGTTCAGAAACAGGTTCAGCACCAGAAAGCTGTCGAACCAGTTCCGCCAAGTCAACGAGGGAGTCGGCAGGAGCCAGCTCAATGAGTATTTCAGCAAGAACCAGGCAATGCCGACGAGAACGAGCGTGACCGCGATCGGGCGGAGTACATACCCCTTAAGGATCGCGAAAGCCCGGCTTTCGAGAACGCGGTGGACGAGCTGTGAATCGATCACTGACACCGGCAGTTCGTAGGCCAGCCAGCGTGAGGTCGCCCAGAGTCGAACGAAACACTTGACCACACTGCGACGAAACCGGGCACGATGCAGAAGCATCCACACCAAGAGGCCGAGCACCAGCCACGCCGCATAAAACGGGGGCGTGTGTGGTTGAGCATTCTTGGAGTTCTCGATGTTCTTACGGACCTGCTGGCCGATGGTCGCGTCCACCGTTTTCGTCGTCGCATTGACTGCAGCTTCGCCTACGTCTTGCAACGCGTCGACGGCCCGGTCAGTAAGCTTGGCCACGCTCGAAGGCTTTTCGGCAGCTGCTTCGGGCTGGTCCTCCGCGTTGGGGGTCTTAGCGAGAGGGGCGGCATTCAACGGCGGCTGATCGTCCACGGAGTCCGTTGCAGGACCGGTCAGAGCCGTCGGTTTTTCTCCTAGTCCAGAATTGGATAGCGGCGGCGATGAGGCCAGTGGAGGACTCACTGCCGAGTCCACAGGACTTTGAACAGCCGCTGTTGACTTCGACGGTGGCGCTTCCGCAGGCGGCCCCTGCCACAAGTGAACCAGCATCGCCAGCGCGAGGTACGCCCCGCCAAACGGTAACGCCACATTCCGCACCAGGAACCGCCCCAGCGGTGTCCCAAAGGCCAGCGAACTCAGCCGCTGCGAGGCCCGCAGATAAACTGCTCCCTGTCGATAAACCCCGTCCAGAACCTTGGCTAGTTGCCGGTCCGCTCGCAGCAAGCGATCGCCCCACGCCAGTTCCACGGGCCCCGAAACATCCGGCAGCTTCAAGCTGTTCTGCGAGAGTGCATCTCGCACATCACCCATCGTGATAAAGCCGCGTTCGACTAGCCGGTCGAGCAACCCTTCAATCACCTTGCGGCGGGCCACGCGCTCCGGAATGTTCTGCGGCACCAAGCCGACATCATCGAAGGTCTTCTCGATCAGGGGCCGCACGGTTTGTCGCAGCTCTTGGTCTGATCGGGATTGGACCACATCGATGAGGGCCATCAACCGGTTGCGGTCGACTGCGAATATACGGATCGACGAGGCCCGCTCCGCGGTGGATTGCAGATACTTCGCACTCTGTACTGTTTCCAGAAGAGGAAGTTCTCGCCGCAGCGGTTCCCCTCCGAATGTCTTCACCCAACCCCAGACGTTAAACCGGTACACCCCGCGTTCGTGGGCGACGCAGACTTTTTGCAAGTCGTAGAGAACTCGGGCTTCGACGCTGCGATAGCCGTCGGCGGCCCGAGATAGCAGGGGACATAGCGCCCGCCACCATTCTTCCCTCTCCGAGTGACTCAACCGCCAGACTCGCTGCAAGCGCTCGGCCAGCTGACGCAACTCCTCTTCAGCAGCGGTGCGGTGGCTCGCCGCATCAGCGGGTGCGTCATTGGCGGCCCGCATGCGCAGGATTGCGGCTTTGACCTGGTTCCCCACTTGCCCGGCACGTTCCGCCTTGGCGAGCCACAAGGCGGGCTGGGGAGACTTGATGGGCAGCGGCTGGACCGCTAACGGGTCCGGGGTCATCGTACTGAATGGGATGACTTCCACCGGCACAACATCCGCCACGGGGGGCAGCAACCGCTCGGGGGCTCCTTCGGGCTGAGTCTCTCGATACCAAGTCTCGTGGGGCAGATCCGACCACAAAGACTCAATCGCTTCCCAGTTTCGTATCGCCGGAAAAAACAGCCGCAGATCCCAGGGGGCGAAGTAGTTCAATTCCAGCACGACGGCCAGGAACTCGACGTACGCCACCTCGTCATCCTGTGGCGGCAACAGCAAGTCATCCTTCAACAGCACATGGCGGACTTCCGCGAACTCCCCCGCTCCAATCTGACGAATACGCTCCGCAATCAACGCCGAAGTCAGCTGTTGATCCTCGATCAGCTGTTCCACTTCGGCATGGACGCGACCATGAAACGTCAGTCGCCAAAACGCATGCAACCGCTCCGCACTGGTGAGTCGGGCAAACTCCTCGTCATCGGTGGGACGGGCCAGGAGGATCATACGCCGAGGCAATTCCTCCGCTGGAGACAGCCCCAGTTCCGACCGGTCGGCGACGATCAACAGCCGCTCGCGCTCGATCGTGTAGACCCTCGAGTGCGGCACCCGGATTCCCAGACCCGGAATCCGGCGGTCCTGAATGATGACCCGCCGCAAGATGCGCGGTTCGACGAAGAGCGCACGCGGCTCGGCCTGCGAGACGAGAGTTTCAATCGCATCCAAGGAGAGAACTGGCGGTGTGGGGGAAGTCGCACTCATTCCCAGATTGTAGAGGATGTGGGCCGCATTGCCTTCTCGGTTGAGGCCGTGTGTGCCTGAGAAAAGCCGTCAGCGCTTAACACGGAAGGCCGTCGCCGCGTCACTTCAAGTGAGAAGCCTCGGATCCTGTCCTCGAAAATTGGAAACGCAGAGGTCGCTGAGAACGCAGAGGTCGGAGGAATTCCTTTCTCGGCGTCCTCAGCGACCTCTGCGTTTTATACTTCGCGCGGCATGAATTGAGCGGCGGAGCATCGCTCCGGCGAGCCCCTGGCGTGAGCCGGGGTGTTCCGTCGAGTGAACGTCGACTTCGCAGAATCGCCGTCACGCCGGAGCCTCACTGGGGCTGAGTCAATTCACACTACGACGCCGTCTGGCTCGGACACCCCGGCTCACGCCGGGGGCTCGCCAGCATGTCTCATTCTCGACCGCGTGAAGTATACTTCCGCCTGTCATTGCGTTCGATGTGTCACCATCGAATGTCACGAGTTCTGTGTGGGCCAGTGCTTCTGGTGTTGCGGATGCTGACTGTCCTGAAGCACACACTGCTGATGCCCTCGGAGACTTCTCTCATAGAGAGTCCTCCGCTGGCCCGGTACAGTATGTCTTCGAACTTCGTGTTCCTAGGGGGAGTGCATGTCAGTCTACGCCCGGATCTTTCTGTTGATTGCGGGTTACGCAGTCACGCTGTTGCTGATCCGCTGGGTCATCTTGTCTCGCAAACGGCAACCGGTCGCGGCGGTCGCTTGGATTCTTGCGATCATTTTTATTCCGATCTTTGGAGGCATTCTGTTCCTCTTAATTGGGATGACCAACATCCAACGGCGGCGCGCGGGGAAGCTCGCAGCTGCCCGCAAGCTCGCCCCCAAATTTCCGAATGTGAGTCAGTTTGAATTACGAGATCTGGAACTGACTCGTCCGCAGACGCGATTGGCCTTGCTCATCAACCGGGTCTGCGGCGGCATCCTCACGGGGAACAACTCGATCGAGGTCATCGCTGACACGAACCTGACTTTGCGCCGGATCGAGGAGGCAATCCGGGGAGCGAAGCAGACCCTCGATCTCGAATACTATATCTGGCAACCTGATCGCACGGGCACCCGCGTTCGCGACTTGCTGATCGAGCGCGCGAAGGCCGGAGTGAAGGTTCGCTTCTTGTATGACGCCCTCGGGTCAATGGCCCTCAGTCGCAGGTTCCTGTCCCCGATGAGTGAGGCGGGAATCCAAGTGGTCCCCTTCCTGCCCGGCTCGACATTCCGCGAACGCTGGTCATTCAATAATCGTTGTCATCGTAAGATTATCATCGTCGATGGCACCATCGGCTTCACAGGCGGGATGAATATCGGCGATGAATACATCGGTGCCGATCCTGAGATTGGACATTGGCGGGATACCCATTTGCGGATGGAAGGCCCCGCAGTCTGGCAACTTCAGCAAGTGTTTGCCGAAGACTGGTATTACTCGACCGGCGAGGAGCTGACCGACGAGGCTCTGTTTCCCCCGCCTCCCCGATCGGGACGAGGAATTGTCCAGGTCGTGAGCGGTGGACCGGACGGAGTCAATGAGCCGTTCCATACTCTCACCTTCGCCGCACTGAACGAAGCCCGCGAGTCAATCACGATCGCCACCTCGTACTTTGCTCCGACGGTCCCCCTGGTGATGGCACTGGAGACAGCTGCGGCGCGAGGGGTCAAGGTGCGACTAATGGTGGCGGGAAATTCCGTCTATCCGTGGACCGTGTGGGTGGGACGATCGTTCTATGACACCTTGCTGAGAGCGGGAGTCGAGGTCTACGAGTACAAAAAGGGGATTCTGCATTCGAAGACACTCACCATCGACGGAGTGTGGTCACTCGTGGGGACCGCGAACTTCGACTACCGCAGCATGTTGCTGAACTTCGAAGTCGCGCTGGCCCTCTACGGCGAAGGATTCGCCCGTGAGTTGGAGGAACAGTTCCAGTCCGATCGAGAACACTGCCGCCCAATTCTACTGCCGGAATGGGAAGAGCGGTCCTTGAGCCGCGTGTTCGTCGAGAACGTGTGTCGGCTCTTTGCTCCGCTGGTATAACGCTAAGGGCTGAAGTGCTGATTCACTCCGGCACCCGGAATTGGAATCGGTTGCACTGGCGGAAGAACTCCAGCGGGTTGTCGTAGACGACTTTGCGGATCTTGGCTTCGCTGTGGCCTCGGCGGCGCATCTCCATAATGAAGTCCGGAACCGCCAGCGGGTTACTCGGCCCCCAATCGCCCGCCGAGTTCACCATGATCCGCTCGTCGCCGTAACGCTCGATGATGTCAGCGGCGCGGGCGGGAGTACATTTCGTGGTGGGGTAGAGGGTCATGCCGCACCAGTAGCCGTTCTCCTTGGCCAGGCGGACCGTGTGCTCCTCCACATGGTCGATGCAGATCCGGCCCGGCTCCAGGTCCGACCGCTCCAGCAACATGTCGACGATCATGCGGGTGCCCTTGTATTTGTCCTGCAAGTGCGGCGTATGAATCAGTACCAGTTCATCCAGACTCGCTGCCAGCTCCAGATGTTCGGCGAAGATCGTCGACTCGTTCTTGGTATTCTTATTGAGGCCGATCTCTCCGATGCCCAGCACGCCCGTCTTGTGAATGAACTCGGGGATCATCTTAATGACCTCGCGCGAGAGCGAGACGTTCTCGGCCTCCTTCGCATTGATGCAGAGCCAACTAAAGTGTTGCAACCCCGACCAGCTGGCCCGCTTCGGCTCGAACTCGGTCAGCTGGCGAAAGTAGTCGCGAAAGCCATCGACGCTCCCTCGATCGAACCCGGCCCAGAAGGCGGGCTCGCTCATCGCCACGCAGCCCATCCGTGCCATCCGCTCGTAATCGTCGGTCGTGCGGGAGACCATATGAACGTGGGGGTCGATGAATTGCATGCTGCGGCTCAGAGGAGGGAATTGACCGGGGGATGACGCTGGATGCCGCCCCAACTGGCTCACAGCCGCCGTCTTCACACGATGAGTTGAGTGTACACCGCTGAGCGACCACTTCCAAAGCCGATGTGTCTCTCCCTAAGCCTTTTCCCACTGTCCGTCAGCGAACCTGCTCCCTAAGATTGTGTCAGGGACGAACGGGCGGCGATCTCATAGTCATGAGTTATTCGCCGCTCACCGCCCGACTCTACCGATGGCTCCATCCATGAACACACAGCAGATCCCGATTAGTACTGATGACGACATACGGGTGCTGTTTGGGCCGCAGGATGTTCACTTGCGGCAGATGCGGGAACATCTGGGAGTGGGGATCGTGCTGCGCGGGGAGAATCTGATTCTCGACGGGCCGCAGGACAAGCTGCCGCATGCCCGCGAGGTGTTGGAGTTGCTGCTGCCGCTCATCCGCCGCAAGGGGGTGTTGAAGGAGGACGACCTCGCCCGAGTGCTGGGAATTCACATCGCCACGAACGACCCGTCTCCCGACGCCAAGATCGATCTGTTCGAGAAAGCACGGAGCGTCAAGCCGCGAACCCGAGGGCAGGAGGGGTACGTCGATGCGATGAAGCAGCACGAGCTGGTCTTTTGCACCGGCCCGGCAGGTTGCGGCAAAACCTACTTAGCGGTCGCGATGGCGGTGAATGCGCTGCGACGGCAGCAGGTTCGGAAAATCGTGCTGGTCCGTCCGGCTGTCGAGGCGGGCGAGAAGCTGGGCTTTCTGCCCGGCGATATGATGCAGAAGGTGAACCCCTACCTGCGTCCGCTGCTCGACGCGATGAGCGACATGCTGAGCTACGAACAGGTCCAGCGTTACATGCAGGAAGACGTGATCGAGATCCTGCCGCTGGCGTTTATGCGCGGCCGGACACTCAACAATACCTTCATGATTCTGGACGAGGGGCAGAACACCACCGCCACGCAAATGCTGATGTTCCTGACCCGCATGGGCGAGGGGTCACGCATCGTGGTGACGGGAGATATCACCCAGACCGACCTGCCGCCGTCGATGAAATCGGGGCTGATCGATGCGGTCCAGCGCTGCCGTCCGATCGAGGGGGTGGCGGTCGTGGAGTTGACGGGAGCGGATATCGTACGTCATCGTCTCGTACGCGAGATCGTAGAAGCGTATGATGACGATTCGAGCAAGTCGCCCCGGCGAAAGCACTAAACCGTTTCCGACAGGCGAGGGGAGGAAATGTTTGATCTCTCGGCCAACGGCATGATGTCGTTGGAGGTCCGTTGAGATGCTGACGTGGGGCGGTGATACGCTCGCTGGAGATGTCCGAGTTGAGTCAGTTCAAGCCCAGGGTGATTCTCTTTTGGCTGGGGGCTGCCTTATTGCTGGCGAGTTCTGGCTGGGTCCACTGGAAATACAGCGTCAATGGGATTGGTGTCTTCGGGAGTTACGCCTCGGTTTTTGGCTTGATCCTGACCTTTTACGTCGCGGAATCCGTGCGCAGCGTGAGGGGTCGGTATACGGCTTGTGTCACCTCGATGCAGACGTTTGAACGGCTGAGTGCAGCCATTCGTGATTTCGATGAAGCCAGCAAGGCGAACGATTTTCAACCGATTGCGGGCCAACTTGTTCCGCTTGTCAAGGAACTCAGTGTTCACTTATTTAAGGATGAGAGCGTAGAATCACTACTGACCTCTCTTCGAGACCTCATGAACAGTGAGATTCGGAATGCACGGTTCTTGAAGGCTCGTGTGCATACGCAGTTGCGGTCATTCCAGAGCCAGGTCGAGATTCAACGCAACAAGGATGAGTGGAGACGTGACGATGCCTGACAAATGGGAACTCGCAACCAAGAAGCTGTTTGAGCTAACGGAAGCTGGAACATTGATTTGGTCTCTCGAAGATGACTACGCGGCTGATGGCCCTGTGCATGGATTTGTTTTCGAGGCAGAAGTCAGCGGTAAGAGGATTTTCGTCTACGAGGAGAAAATCACGGGCAGTTTCGAGGACGGACCTGATGGTCGTTGTTCAGTGATTGAATTCGCAGCTTGGGACGACAGCAAAGAGCGATGGATCCCACAGTGGCGATGGCCGGGTAACAGTTACGATGACATGTTGCTCGATTCTGTGAAATTCCACACTTCGGGTGGTGAAGAGTTCCTCGAAACATTCCTTTCCTCGGCTGCGACGTAGCGAGTTTGCTGAGAGCCCCGTCTCACACAGGAGCAGTCCTCCGGAATGTTCGGATTTGGCCAGAAAAGAACGCGGGTGTCGAAAGCCTCGGCTCCTCGCCCGCGTCGCGCGACGATCATTCAAGCGTGGGACGCCCTTCAGGATCGCGAGATTCTGTTGCGGCTGGCCATGTGCCTGATCGCTATTTTATGCCTGATCGTGGTCCTGCAAGGCTGGCGGGCTCCGTTCCCCTACCGGATTGGTCAATACTCAGCGCACGGCATCGCAGCGCGAACCAAGTTCGACGAGTTCGACGAAGAGGAAACTCAGCGAAAACGGAACGACGCCGAACGCAACGTGCCTCTCGTTTTTCAGCATGACCCCAGTTCCTTGTCGACATTGTCTCAGAAGCTGCGAGCCGACCTGGGAGACATCTCGAACGCGGAATCGTTGGGCCAACTGCAAGAGGACACACGTGTTGCTTTTGGAATCACGTTGCCCGGTGATCGCCCGCTCTCGGAAAGCCTGAAGGCAGATGCTGCCTCGTATCGTCCGAGTACGAATGTCGAAATGGAGGAGCGATTTCAAACACTGCGGGGCGAGTTGACCTCTGCCGGAATGGAAACTGCGCAACAGCGGATCGACGATATCTCCGATGACTTTGCCCGCTTCATCGCGCCCTTGAGCCGCTCCGGAATCGTCGATCCTCTGGAGATCAAGTCCGAGCGAATTTCCGGGGACCGCATGGTCCGCGTCGTGGCCCCCTCGGGCAGTACGCCCCCGGTCGAGCGTTTGATGTCGCAGGTCCGATTGCCTGCCCAACTCAATGACGCGGGCGAACTGGGAAAGACCTGGTTGTCCTACCCCAGTCTTCGCCAGAGTACGCACTCGGCCCTGTGTCATTGGCTGATTGTGAAGGCCGCCCCCACACTGCATTTCGATCAAGCCGCGACCAAAGACGAACAACTGAACGCACGCAAACGGGTGCTGGATGTCAATGTGCCGTACATCGCTGGCGACCTGATTGTTCGACCACGCGAACTGATTACAGCCGACGCCTTGCGACATTTGGACGCCGAATACAACGCCGTGGAATCCGAGTTGAACTGGACTGCACGAGCCACTCGCATGGCGGTGCTGTTCTCGTTGATTGTCGTACTCGGAATTCTGACGGGCTACTACGCGGTCCACAATGAGCCTCGACTGGTCCAGAATCTCGGTCGTTTGGCAGTTTATCTGGTCGTCCTGGTGGTCACGGCCGGACTCGCGCGCGTGTTATCGTTTGACCCGCTACGAGCCGAGATCGTCCCGCTCCTCGTCGCGACGATGGTTCTGGCCATCGCCTACAACCAAGATCTCGCTCTGCTCACGGCGTTTGCCTTAAGTCTGCTCATCTCACTCGGAACAACGTCGCAACTCGGACATTTCGTGGAGATGATGAGTACAGCTGCCGCGATCGTGATTCCCCTCCATCGAGTGCGCTCCCGCTCCACGCTGATTAAGGTGGGGCTGTCCGCAGCGTTTGTGAATTTCCTGGTTGTGTGTGGCGTGGGGGTTTCCGAGTCGCAATCGATGGTGCTGCTGAACGACACGCACCTGCTCTGGTTCGCGTTCAAGTCGGCGGCCTGGTCCTTGCTGGCGGGTTACTTTGTGGCGGGCAGTTTGCCGTTTATCGAACAGGTCTTTGGAGTGGTCACTGAGATCAAACTTCTCGAAATGAGCGACCCATCGCATCCGCTGTTGCAGGAACTCGTGCGTCGGGCTCCGGGGACATACAACCACTCCATCGCGGTGGCGAGTCTGGCCGAAGCGGCTGCCGACGCCATCGGGGCCAACGGGCTACTGGTCCGCGTCGGGGCCTACTTCCATGACATCGGCAAGATGCTTAAGCCGCAGTATTTCATTGAGAATGTGCAGGCCGGAACCGAAAGCCGCCACGAGAATCTCGCCCCCGCGATGAGTACCCTGATCATCATCGGCCATGTCAAAGACGGCGTCGACCTCGCGCAGCAGCATCGCCTGCCACGACAGCTGATCGACTTCATCGAACAGCACCACGGCACCACGCTGGTCGAGTATTTCTACCACGAGGCGACGCGCAAAGCCGAACAACAACTCGATCCAGAAGAGACCGAAGAGTCCTCGTTCCGCTACCCCGGTCCTAAGCCGCAGACACGCGAGGCAGGGGTTCTGATGATCGCCGACGCCGTGGAAAGCGCCAGCCGGACCTTGACCGACCCGACGCCGAAGCGGCTCGAAACACTCGTCCACGCCATCACGATGAAGAAGCTGCTGGACCGGCAGTTTGACGAATGCTCTCTGCGCTTGAACGAGATTCGCATCGTCGAGCAGTCGCTGGTGAAGTCGCTCATCGGCGTCTACCACGGACGGATTCGGTATCCCGACGCCAAACGGGCGTAGCTCTTGTGGGGCCGCTCTCGCCGAGGGGCACGTTTTCGACGTGCCCGTATCTCACGTCGCTCCGCGACTGAGACTCCTCCCACTGGACACTTGTCGTCCCACAGTGCGTCGCGTATTTGGGCAGGCGGAATGCGAGTCGCGGAGCGACATCGCCTACGTTCCCTTATGTTTACAGCACTGGCTTCGCCTGCCTGGCGAACAGGTCACAACCCCCACGAGGCACTCGCACCGCTCCCACGAAGTAGCCACGGATTGCACGACTCGGATATCCTCATCGCATCATGACTCCCCTTCGCAGAAGTGAGTTGTCCCATGCGTCGATTCTGGATCGTCGCCAGCCTGTGCCTGGCAGGCTCATTCGCCTTCGCAGCTGACCCTGCGGCGGCTCCGACGACTCTGATTCCGCACTGGATCAGCACCTCTCTTCCAAGTTCGCAGTCGGTCGACCTCTTGCGGTCGTTCACCGCCGACGCCCCCATCCAGCAGGCGACGCTCAAGTTCGCCGCTGACTTCTGCTTTGCCACCGTGGCGATCAACGAGACCGAAGTGCTGGAGGTCGCACCGTTTGTGCAACTCCAGACGCTCGACGTGACGCACGCCGTGCAGCGCGGGGAGAACCGGCTGCGTGTGCGGATGCGGGAGGGGAACAAGTTGACCGGCGTGGCCCTGTCGCTGGAGGTCCGGTACGCGGACGGCACGTCGGAGATGATCGTGAGTGATGCGGCGTGGTCAGTGGGGCTCGTCGATCCATCGGGGGTCTTGAAGACGCCTCCACTGGCGACCGAGAAACTGCTGTTGGAAGATCGCGGCGCGGTGGCTCCCGAGCTGTGGGGCATCGGGCGGCGGGATCTCTCGCTTTCGGCCTTTGAGAACTACGAACAGTGGCAGCAGTCGAAGGGCGAGGTGGCCGACAAGAACCGCCCGAAGTTCTGGATCGCCCCCGGCTTCGAGATCACCGAGCTGCGTGTGGCCCATCCTGACGAGGGGTCGTGGATCGCGATGGCCTTCGACGACCAGGGGCGATTGACAGTCTCGCGCGAGGATGTCGGGCTACTACGGATGACGATTGCAGAGGACAAGAAGTCGGTGTCTCGCGTCGATAAGATTGATGTGCCACTGGAGGAGTGTCGCGGGCTGGCCTACGACGGGCCGACGCTGTATGCGAATGCGAACAACTCGAAGGGGCTGTTCCGGCTGAAGATCGATGACGCCGGAGCAGCACTAGGTCAGGAATTGATTCGCCAATTTCCCGGCGGCGTCGGCCACGGGCGGAACGACATTGCCCTGCTCAAGGACCAATCGGGACAAGCCTCGATTTTTACAATCCACGGCGACTCCGTGGAACTCCCGAGCAATGACTTGAACGATCTCACCTCGCCACTTCGCGAGACGAAGCTGCTTCCGCCGAAGAAGGAGGGCACCCTCTATCGCGTGGACATCGGAGAGCCTCACAAGACTTCGCTCGTGCATGCGGGCCTGCGGAATCCCTACGGAGTCGCGCTGCATGAGTCATCCGATCCGTTCACGTTCGACGCCGATAATGAGCACGACATGGGCACCCCGTGGTATCGCCCGACGCGCATCCTGCAACTTACCACCGGCGGTGATAGCGGCTACCGCGAGATGACTGGCCAATTGCCTCCTCGGTTTCACGATCAATCTGACCAAGCTCCTCAGTTGTTTGACATTGGACGCTCGTCACCGACTTCGGTCATGTTCGGGTATGGCCTGAAATTCCTGAAGGACTATCAACAAGCTCTGTTCGCCCTCGACTGGACCTATGGGCGAGTGATTGCAGTGCATCTTTTCCCGCGAGGGATGACCTATCGAACCAGCGCGGAAACATTCCTGCAAGGGCGACCACTCAATGTCACCGATATTGCGACTGGTCCCGATGGGGCGATGTATTTGATTACCGGGGGCAGGAAGACGCAATCGGCGCTGTTTCGGATCATGGCGACGAATGAAACACATGAACTCGCGACTCGACCGATGAGCCTACACGAAGAACTCTGTCAGGAAAACTCTGGGAAGGTCCGCAGCAAGAAGACACTCACGGGCATGAGCAATTCGTCCTTGCCCAGGGAAATCCTGTCTCACGATCCTGTCGAGCGCCATGCTGCCCGATTGGTCGTCGAACGAGACCCTGCAAATCTCGAAACTGGTAACTCCCAGACAATCGCGCCGGGACCGGGTGCCATGACAGCACTGATGGCCATTGCCCGAGCGAGGAAGCCGGAGGCGGTCACTTCGATTCTATCGATGATGCTGAACATCGAAGTTCACGGCCAGAATATCCCAATTGCGGTCCACGATCTTACCTCCCAATTCATATGGATCCGAGTCGCTAACCTCTGTTTGGAAACGTCACGCGACGAAGTTTTACTTCAGCGGGACAAACTGAATCCCGAAGTCGTCGCCGCCTGGCATGCCCTCGACGCCCGTCCCTACTCCGTGGCGCCCGAGGGGACGAGCATCGAGCTTCGTCGTCGTCTGGCGTATCTGCTGGGAGAACTGGGGGCGGAGGAACTCCCGGCACTCGCGGGGCCTGTGCTGTTGGCGAGCGGAGTGCAAGAGGACCAGTTGGCGGGGTTGTTGGCGCTGCGGAATCAGAAGGCTGGGTGGACGCCTGATCTGCGCAAGCAGCAGTTCGCCACGATCAATTCGATCCCGCTGATGATCGGCGGGGCGGGGTTGCCGCCGCTCGAGAAGTGGCTGCGTGAGGAGTCGATTAAGACGCTCACTGAGGCCGAGAAATTCGAACTGGGCGAGCTGTTAAAACCGCAGCTGCCGATCCCGGAGCCGCTGCCACTGCCGCGACCGCTGGTCCAGAAGTGGACGCCCGAGGATCTCGCATCGTTGCACAACAGCGAAACTCCCCAAGGCGATGCCCAGCGCGGTCGTCTCCTGTTCAAAGAAGCCCTCTGCGCCCGCTGTCACCGCGTCGGATTGCGCGGAGCAGCTGTCGGGCCGGACCTGACTCATGTGAGCCGCCGGTTCAACCGCAAGGATATTCTGGAATCGGTCCTCACCCCGTCACTGTCGGTGGCCGAGAACTACCGCCTCGAAACGATCACCACCCTCGCTGGCCAGTCGCACACCGGGCGGATCATTCCCGAAGGGGACTACCGCAGAGAGAAAATCCGGCTGAGCATTGACCCGCTCGATGCGACCAAAGTCATCGAGATCGACAAGAAGGAGATCGAACAGCACAATTCGTCCCCCACCTCGCCGATGCCGAGTGGGCTGCTCGACACGCTGACGCTCGAAGAGGTCCGCGATCTGCTGGCCTTCTTGGAATCGGGCGGAGCGGGGGGGCGATAAATCGAGCAGCCAGAGATCGTGGGCCGTGGGATTGGCGACTCGCGTCCCGCCTTGGAAGCTCTGTATCTCTGGGGTAGACTGGTTAGCACTGAAACCTCTTCCGTCCCGCGTGGACACTCTCAACAGGATTTTCCATGACTAAGCCATTTGTGTGGATGTTACTGACCAGCTTGCTGCTGGGGGCTGTTGGATGTAGCAGTGGGAAGGAGGCCGGAAGCGGTACGGGCACGACTCCGGTTGTGACCAATGGTGCGAATGCCGAGATCATGCCGACGTGCGAGCCGCCGATGGAAGCGGCACCGGCGATGGTGATTTCGCCATTCGTGCATCATACACCGGGCGATGTGGCCCTCGTAATCGCACGCCCCTCGCGGGCGATGAACAACCCGATCGTGACGGGCATGATCAAGGAGATCGAAGCCGCTGACCCGTCCGTCAACGTGGCGGACCAGCTGAAGAAGATGGAAGAGGAACTCGGGATCGACCCGAAGCAGATTGAGTATGTAGTCGTGTCGGTCTCCTCGCAGACCCTCGCAGCTGTGGCTCCGCAATCTCGCCCGCAGCCGAACTTTGGGCCACCGCCGGTCGACAAAGCCATTGAATTCCAGTCAGAGATTCCCGGCACCGAGCCGTCGCCTCTTGATGAGAAGAAGGAGTCTCCCTGTGCCGATGAGCCCGCAGCTGCGGATGAGTCGACGACTTCGGTGGAGATTCCTTCGCAATCTCCCGCTTTAGATGAACCTCCGATGGCTTCGGAAGATCTGGGGGGATTCGAGCTTCCACCGTCACCAGCGGTTCTGGTGCGGTTGCTGACACCGGTAGATGGGGAGTCACTCGTCGCAAAGATGGCCGACCGAGATAAGGCCCGTGCGGAAATGATGTTCGGCGGGAATATGGCTTTTAACTACGGACCAAACACGCCCAAAGAGATCCTCGAACAGTATCGGAAGGAGAATGAAGAGCATCTCACGAACTACCTCAAGAGCATAAAGTACCAGCGTTCGGAACATGGCGGACTCACGTTACACCAGAAGGGCGACTCCAAGGATCGGTTCTGCTTCCTCAATTCCCAGACGGTGCTGATGGCCCCGGAAGCGGTCGTCAAGGCGGCCATTGATCGCCAAGGCACCGCTGCGTCGTCTCCGCTCTCGGCCCAGTTGCAGCCACTCGTGGATCGCGACTTCGCGGTCGCTCTCGATCTGGCTCCCGTGGCTGAAATGTCGAAGTCGGGACAATTGGAACTTCCCTTCCCGGTCATGCTCTTTGCGGCCCCGCTCTTGAAGTGCCGCTTCCTCTCAGTGGCCGCTGACATCAACGGCGCGGATCTGTTGCAGGTGAATCTGGTCGCCGCCGATGAAGTGGGGGCGAAGCAGTTGCATGGGATGCTCAATCCGCTGCTGACGGACAGCATCGCCAAGGCCAAAGCGGCCAAGGACGCCCCGGGCCAGCTTCCCGCCGAGGCGAGCCCGTTCTTGCCACTGGGCGAGAAGATGCTCGATGGCACCAAGCTGACGCAGGCGGGCGATCTGTTGTCGCTGGTCGTCGCCCGTCCAGCGGGGTTGGAAGACCTGCCGACACTGGCTCGGCCAATGCTCGTGGAGTCGGCGAAGAAAGCCCAGGAAGCGGCCAAGCGGAACGATCTGAAGCAGATCGCGTTGGGCTTGCACAACTACCACGAAACGTATCAGTCGTTACCAGCAAACGACCAGGGGGCCACAGGAAGTGCTGGGTTGAGTTGGCGAGTCCACATCCTCCCGTTTGTGGACGCGGCTCCACTCTACAACGAATTCCATATGGACGAGCCGTGGGATAGTGAGCACAACAAAGCTCTCATTCCCCGGATGCCGAAAGTGTACGGAACCAGTGCCGAAGGGAAGACCTCTGTCCATGTCTTCATCGGCGAAGGCACCCCATTCGGCGGAAAGCCGATCGGGTTTCAAGACATCACCGACGGAACATCGAATACCATCATGGATGTCAGGGCTGGCGAAGACACCGCCGACATCTGGACCAAGCCCGGCGGGTTGACCTTTGACAAGGCGAACCCCAGCGCCGCTCTGGGGAACATCGGCGACTTCTTTGACGTGGGGCTCATGGACGGCTCAGTGCGCCGCTTGCCGAAGACCATCGACGCGGCCACCCTCGGGAATCTGATTATCCACAACGATGGCAATGTCGTGGAGATTCCGGAGTAGCTGCTCCTCGCCAGATTTCGGGCACGCACGCCAGTTCGCCCACGTTCTGGCGAAACGTGGCTACTCCGGATCGTGACCACAAACACTCCGGCCCCGTCCATGATGGAGCCGGAGTGTTGTTATTTTGGCAGTGTCGTTTAGCCCCAGGGCTTACAAGGTGAGTGTTTCCTGGGGAAACTTCTGGTTTTGTCCCACCAGGGACACCCGACAATAGCCCACCGTTTCAACGGTGGGAGTGCGATCCGGACGATCCGGTAAGTCCCGCCAGGGACGGCAGAAGCCTGTGAAAACCGGGGTCGCGTGATTCGGGATGCGAGGCCGCAGCGCGTGTCTGTCGCCCCTGCGGGGCTGTGGCGAGGAGAGCTTCATTGGTCCCACCGCTTCAGCGGTGGGCTATTTTCGGGTGTCCCTGACGGGACAAAGACCGGCTATTTGGGCCTGAAGGGTTTCTCCGGGATTCAGACCTTGGAAGCAGCACCCTACGGCAATGTCAGCCAGCCAATGAGAGCGGCCATTCCCATCACCGCCAGTGTCAGTGCCGCCCAAACCCAGCTGGGCCATTGAAGCGGCGGGCGTCGGACAGTGAATTTTGTCTGAGGCGATAACTCAATGCGGTCGCCGATATGGGGGAGCGTGGTCTTGCGGCTCTCTCCGTTACTGATCAGCGGGACTCCGCCCACAGTGGTCAGGATCCATTTCTGGCCGTCAAAGACTAGGCGGCAATGATGCAGCGCCAGATCGGGGTCATCGAACTGCAAGGGGCAATCACTGGCCCGGCCGATCAGCGTTTCGGAGTGCCGAATCAGCAGCTTGTCCCCCTGTTCGAAGACCAGAAGCAGACGGTGTTCCTCGGGCACGCTGGTCCCACGATGGGGGCGTGCATGAGGGATGCTGATCGACGAGGAGCTGTCCTTGGACGAAGGCGAGGCAGCGGACTTTCGACCGGGTCGTGGGGCACCGACCGTCGTGGGTCCATTGTTGACAGCCGTCGACATGCGGGCCGCGGAAGACCGGCGGGTCGGCATCGAGCCCGCCAAAGAGGTCGGAATCCCGCGCAGCTTGGCCTTCTCCCGGCGTTCATGAACGACCTCCGCGAAATCAAAGGGGATCGGCTTTCGCTTGGCGAACGGAGCGAGTTCCGCCACGACCGCCTGCATCGTCGCGGGGCGATCGGCGGGCGACTTGGCCATCATGCGGACGACCAGATCACTCAGGGCTTTCGGAATGTCTGGCAGCAGCTGGGCCAATACGGGGACGGGATGCGTCTTGTGGGCTTCCAGAACCTTGGCAGCTGTGGGCAGATTATACGGACGCCGGGCCGCGAGGATGGCGTAGAGCGTACACCCGAGGCTGTAGATGTCAGCTCGGGCGTCGACGTGCAAGCTGTCGGCGGCCTGCTCCGGGGCCATGTAGTCGATGGTGCCGAGGCATTCATGTCCGAAGATCATCGACAAGGAGAACTCTTCGTCGTAGTCGAGTTGGTCCGCGAGGGTCAAACCGAAGTCGACGACTTTGATCTGCCCGGAACGGTCGATGAGAATGTTGTCCGGCTTGAGATCGCGGTGGACCATCCCGAGTGTGTGAATGTCATGAACGCCGAGGGCGGCCTGCGAGATCATGTCGCACGCGGCCCCATGCGGTAGCCGCCTCGTGAGTGCGACGAGTTCCTGGAGCGTGATCCCCTCGAACATTTCGAGGGCCACAAAGTCGGCCTGGCCAAAGACTTCTTCCGAGGTGCCCGCGTCGTAGGTCTCGATCAAGTTCGGATGCTGGAATTGTTTGCCCGCCTTGCCTTCAAGACGGAATCTGGCCCGCATCCCGGCATCTTCTCGGAACCGGTCGGACAGGACTTTGAGGGCGACGGTCTGGCCCGTTTCCAGTTTCGTGGCCCGAAAGACGGTCCCCATCCCGCCCCAACCCAGCGGCTCTTGAATCACATACCCCGCCAGCTTGAGCCGCCGGTGATTCCCCCGCAGGAGTTCCTCGGTCTGAAACGAGGTCAGGAGATGGCGATCCACGAGTGCCTGGGCCAAGGCTTCCGGAGCCACTGCCGGGTCGGCTCGACGCAGAATCTCCGCCACTCGCTCCTGGGGCAGCAACTCGCTGCGCCGGAGTGACTCTACGAACAGAGAGTCTTCCAACGTTGGCATACGACTTCCATCGGATCGGAGGTGCCGCCCAGATTCGAAAAGCTGCGAATTCTAGCCGACCATGTGTAATATAGGTCCGGCTGGCGAGATTTGCAGCGGAAAACTTTGCGAGAACTCCGATCTCTGGCCTTACCCCTTCGCCGTCAGCCGCATGTCATGCGTATACGGAGCGCGGTAGTCGCGGTCGGTCATCGCTTGGGCGGCGTCATCGCCGATGATCTTTTCGGTCTTTGGATCCCACTGAATACCGCGTCCCAGGCGGGCGACGAGGTTCCCCAAGTGGCACACCGTCGCCGACCGGTGACCGATCTCGATATCGCACACCGGGAGTTTGCGGCTCGCCATGCAGCCGAGAAAATCCCTCGTGTGGTCCATGCTCTGGTAGAGCTGGGTCAATCCCGCTGCGTCGAGCGGTTGCTTGAGGATTTCCTCCGGGGTGGAGGTGATCTTGCCGCGAGTGACGTAGACCTCGCCCTTGGAGCCAATGAACTTGGCTCCCTGCTGGATGTCCTTCTGGCCTTGGCCGAGTGTGACCTTCACTCCGTTGGCGTAGGTGTAGACGATGCGGCAGGTCTCCGTGACCTCATGGAGTTTCTTTTCGTTGAAGGTCGCGGTCCCTTCGACCGCCACTGGACCCGACTCGTCCATGCCGAGTCCCCACTGGGCGATGTCGAGGTGATGTGCCCCGAAGTTTGTGATCTGGCCACCCGAGTAGTCCCACCAGAACCGGAAGTTGTAATGCACCCGCTTGCCGTTGTAGGGGCGATACGGAGCCGGTCCGAGCCAAAGGTCATAGTTGATTTCGGGTGGGGCTTCCGAATCGGAACCGATGTCCTTGGGATAGTTGGGGCCGGGGATGCCGACGTGGACCTCGCTGATGTCGCCGATGAACCCGTTCCGCACCAGCATGCAGGCTTGCCAGAACTCTTTGCTCGACCGCTGCATGGAGCCGGTCTGCACGATCCGCTGGTTCTCGCGAGCGGCATTCACCATGCGGCGGCCCTCAGCGATCGTCAGCGACAACGGCTTCTCGCAAAAGACATCCTTCCCCGCCTGGCAGCCATGAATCGTCATCAAAGCATGCCACTGATCGGGCACCGTAACCACGATGGCGTCGATGCCCTTCTGGTCGAGCAGCTCGCGGTAGTCGCCAAAGACGGCTGGCTTCGGCCCTTTCTTCTCGACGAGTTCTACGGCAGCTGCGGCGACTTTCGTATCGACATCGCAAATGGCAGCGATATCGCATCCGGCCCCTTGGAACCGGTTGAGGTTGCCGGTTCCCTGGTTCTTGACCCCGATCGCTCCGATGGAGATGCGGTCATTGGCCCCGAAGACGCGGCTCGGCAGGATCAGTGGAGCTGCGAACGCGGAGGCGGCGATGACGCCTGCTTGCTTTAGGAACGTGCGACGATTGGTACGTGAGGCCATGAGAGGCATCCTCAAAGAATGAGAGGAGGGAAAGTTCCCGACAGAATAGTTTCCTCGATTCCGTCCCGCCACCCGGCAAGCGTCCAGCGTCATCCGGCCTTCCGTGAGTGTGACCATACAACCTGGCGACTGCCCCGATTGATCATCCTCCTCACAGCACACGGCACAGCACCTCGACCAGCCGGTCGATCTGCTCCGGCGTGTTGTACAGGTGGCATGACACGCGGATGTGCAGGCGGTCTTGCCACTCGACGATGGGAATCTCGATGCTGAATTCGGTGGCCAGTTTGAGCTGCAAGGGGTGCGGCGTGCCGGGTTGCAGGTCGACTCGTTGGAGTTGCGGAAGTTCGAGAGTCAGCATGGTGCCGAACTCGTGATCGCGGGCGAGGGGGATCGCACCACATCGGTCCGCGAGCAACCGTCCCGCATAACGGGCGAGGGTATGACACTGGTCGCGAAACCGGTCGAGGCCGACGGATTGCAAGAAGCGGATCGCCTCGGGCACCGCGAGGTATGCAGCTGGGTCGCTGGTGCCCGTCCAGTGGAACTCGTCCACCCAGCGCGACGCGCGACCGGAGAGGCTGCGGCCCCAGCTGATGATGGCGGGCTTGAGTCCAGATTTATGCTTGGGCTTCGAGTATAAAAAACCGCTGCCAAATGGGGCGGCCAGCCACTTGTGTAAACTCGCACAGTAGAAGTCACAGCCGAGTTGATCGAGCTGGAGCGGCAGCATGGCGATGGCATGCGGGCCGTCGATGCAGACGGGGATGCCCAGCGGCTTGGCACGGCGGCAGACCTCTTCGACGGGGAGCATGAGAGCAGTGGGCGAGGTGACGTGGCTGATGACGATCATCTTCGTGCGCGGGGTCACCCGATTGAAGATCGCATCGACGCGGTCATTGGCAAGGGCCTCTCCCATTGGCAGTCGCGCGAGAACGGTCCTGGCACCGAGCCGTTGACAGTGCGAACCCCAGATGCGGATGACAGCTCCGTACTCGTGATCGTTGAGCAGCACCTCGTCACCGGGTTCGAGCTTGGTGTTCTCGGCCACAATGTTCATGGCCACCGTGGCGTTGGGAACGAACGCGAGGTTCTCGGGGCGACAGCCGAGGAACTTGCCGAGGGCGAGGCTGGCTTCATCCAGGAGTGCCTCTTGCCGACGGACAAAGAACTCCATCGGGTTGCGTTCGAGTTCCTCGGTCCAGCGCTGGCGGGCCTCGCGCACGACGCGCGGCGAAGGCCCGAATGAGCCGTGGTTGAGGTAGTTGACACCGGGTGCCAAGTCCCATGCGGACGGGAGCTCGTTCCAGTCGAACCGCGACAGATCGGGAGAGGGAGCGGACACGTAGAAACCTTTCCGAGGAAAGAGGAGCGAGTCTGGGGAGACGTTCTATTTCATGCATAGCTCGGCAGGAGCGTTGCCCTCCTGACTTCAGAGAGTGGCCGCAAAAAACTCAAAGAACGCAAAAGAGAGCACTCGTCATTTTGCGTTCTTTGAGTTTCTTGCGGCCATCACCCATTCATTTTGAATGACATCTCGGTGGGTACCCTCAATCGTTTCTGAAAGGCGAGCGAGATCTCACGGAACACGAATCCTCCCGCTGACGAACCCTGACGAGTATACTTCACAGTCCCCTCCTTCGAAGACCCTGCAACACTGATGGCCAGCAAAGACACCAAAACGAAAGGCGACCCCGACCGGATTGTATGCCGGAATCGGAAGGCGTCGCATGAGTACGAGATCCTCGACGAACTCGACTGCGGCATCATGCTCGCGGGCAGCGAAGTGAAAAGCGTTCGCAATAACAAGATCACGATCGACGAAGGGTTCGCCCGTGTCGAACGCGGCGAGGTGTGGCTCTACAACGTCGACATCGCCGAGTACTCGCAAGCGAACCTCATGAACCATCCGCTGCGGCGGCCACGGAAGCTGTTGCTGAAGAAGCGTGAGATTGAGAAGTTTGCCGCCCGGGCCGACGAATCGGGGATGAGTCTGATCCCGCTCGATGTCCATTTCTCACGTGGCTTTGTGAAGATTAAGTTGGGCGTGGGTAAGGGGCGTAAGCTCCATGACAAGCGGGAGAAGTTGAAGTCCGACGATGCCCGGCGGGAGATCCAGCAGGCGATGCGGAAGCGGTAACTCATTTCAAGGATATAGGTTGCGAATTTATATTCCGACTGGGTAATCTACACAGGTGAGGTGCGAAAGTTGCCGTCCGGCACGGCCCGCGACCCGTCTAGCGGCTTGACATGACTGATCTGACGGCTGTACAAACAACTTTCGTCTGACAGAACCGTCTGCAGAAATCTGATCAGCATCCGTCGATGCGATTCATTTCTGTCGAAAACTGTTATCCAGACGTCAGTTCCGTCGGTTCAGCTTGAACTGGTCGGGATTTAAGGCAGTCAGGGTGTATCTCCTGGGGTGGTGGAATGGAACCACTGATCCCCACGGCGATTTGGTGATTGGATCGATCGGAAGGGAGTCCCGGAACCCGGTTTCGCTGCTGGAAAGCTCTCATGGCCAAGAAGATCGTCAAGCGGGTTCAGCCCACTCAGCCACAGGCGAAGAGCGTCAAGAAAGCTCCGCCCCCGAAAAAGCCCATCAGCGTGCGTAAACCCGCTCCTGTGAAGGCCGCTCCGAAAACCGTCGTCCGCAAAAAAACAGCTGCGACGACCGAATCTCAACTGCGAGTGATCGACAAGGATCTCGTTCAGCTGCTCAATAAGCGGATGGAGCTGACGGTTGAGCAACTCACGGATCTCAAGGACCGTCACTCGGTCTGGTTCGATCCGAATGGCGATCAGGAACTCTGGGAGCGGATCGAAGCCGAAAGCGGCGGGACGATCCCCAACCAGACACTGCGGTCGATCTTCCGCGAAGTCCTCAGCGCCTCCCGCAGCCGCGTCAAGGTGGTTCGAGCCGCGTACCTCGGGCCTCCATTCAGCTTTTCGCATCTCGCGGCGATCGAGCATTTCGGCAAAAGTGCCGATCTCGTGCCGGTGAACACAATCGCCTCGGTGTTTGAAGAGGTGAATCGCGGGCATGCCGACTATGGCGTCGTCCCGATCGAGAACAGCACCGACGGGCGGATCGTCGACACTCTCGACATGTTCACTCGCTTGCCGCTACATATCTGCGGTGAGGTCCAGTTGGCGGTCCATCATAATCTGATGTCGCGTTCGCCACGCAGCGAGATCACCGAGATCTACAGCAAGCCGCAAGCTCTGTCACAGTGCCGCGACTGGCTCTCCCGCAACATGCCGCGTGCCCGCACGATCGAGGTCACCAGCACCTCGACCGCCGCTCAGCTCGCCCGCGACAAGCCGGGTGCCGCAGCTGTGGCCGGGAAGCAGGCGGCGGTGCAGTACGACCTGCAAATCGTCGCCGAGTGCATCGAAGACAACCCGCATAATGTGACGCGGTTTGCGATCATCGGAGATGAGGAAACCGTCCCGACTCGCAAGGACCGCACTGCAGTACTCTTGCAGATTCCGCACGCTCCGGGAGCTTTGGCCGATGCCCTGCAGTCGTTCAAGAACTTCAAGGTCAACCTGACCTGGATCGAGTCATTCCCGCTGCGAGGACCAGAATCGGGCTATTTGTTCTTCCTCGATTTCGAGGGGCACAAGAAGGATCCGACCGTCGCCAAGGCCATCGCCGCTCTGGAGAAGAAGGCCGTCCGGCTGTCCGTGCTGGGATCGTACCCGCGCAGTGCGCCGATCGAGTAAGGCCACCGATGGCCCGCTTACTCTTTGTTGTTGAGGCCACGTTCCTGATCGAGGGACGTGGTCTTGTACTTTGTCCGGGGATTATTCCAGAAGGCGATGAGAGATTCTCAGCGGGCGACTTCGTTCAATTGAGACGCCCGGATGGAACATCCTTGTCTTACCCGATCTGCGGACTGGAGTTTTTCAGTCCACCACGAGCCGGATCGCCGTTTGGAGTGCTACTCAACGACCTTTCGAAAAATGAGGTTCCAATAGGAATCGAGTGCTGGTCGGTTGATCCGTGAATTGGACAAGGGAGAGGGACAAGCCGCTTCGGGTATCGGGCGATAAAAACACCCGCGTACGGAGCCAAACGGAGGAATCTCGGTTTTACTCTTCACGTTGTCTCGGTTCCACGGCGATGACTCAAGGAGCAATGACATGCGTATTCCCGTCCTGCGTGGCGTGATCGACCGGCGAATCCTGGCGAATTACCGGATTGATGCCGAGGTCGCCGCGCGCGTGATCCCGCCGCCATTTCGCCCGAAGCTCGTGAACGGGTTTGCCCTCGGAGGCATCTGCCTGATCCGGCTGAAACAGGTGCGTCCGTGGTTCTTCCCCTTTCCGTGGGGGCTGCGGTCCGAGAACGCGGCCCATCGTTTCGCCGTCGAGTGGGACGCGGATGGGCGAACCCGCGAGGGGGTCTACGTTCCTCGCCGGGACACCAACTCCCGGCTCAGCACGATCGTCGGGGGCACCCTGTTTCCCGGGGTCCATCACCATTCGCGATTCGAAGTGACCGAGACGGTCGACCACCTCTCTGTGGCTCTTCGCAGCGACGATGGCCTGACCCGTGTGCATGTTTCCGGGCGAGTCGCTCAGGCTTTGCCCTCGACTTCCGTTTTTTCCTCGCTGGCTCAAGCGTCAGAGTTCTTCGAACGCGGCGCGCTCGGCTATTCAGACACGGCACAAAATGGCCGCTACGATGGACTGGAACTCCGCTGCCGAAACTGGAGCATGCAGCCTCTGGACATCGACCTCATTGAATCCAGCTTTTTCGAAGATACCAACCGCTTCCCCACGGGCTCCGCCATCTTTGACCACGCTCTCCTGATGCGGGGCATCCAGCACGAGTGGCACGGGCGCGGGGATCTCTGCTGCGACGCCTCAAGGACTGATGACTGATGCCCAGAAGAATGACCCGAGTCCCCCTTGCGACGCTTGCTCCGCTTCGAAGACTCCGCGTCGCAGCTAAACATCTGACCCCCACCTCCTGATTTGCGACAATCCGCTGCATGAAGTAATGTCCCCGCTTGGAGTTTTGGCCCGTTCGCCACTGCGGCGGGTCAGTCTGGTGCGGCATGCTCCACCAGAATGTCCGCCTTCTCGCAGGAGCATCAGTCGTGCCGGAAAACGTTGTCATCATCGGGTCGGGGCCTGCGGGTTGGACAGCTGCCATCTATGCCGCGCGGGCACAATTGAACCCGCTCGTGTACGAGGGAGCTATCAACGGCGAGAACCAGATCAAGGGAACGCTGCCGCTGGGCCAGTTGAATCAGACGACCGAGGTCGAGAACTTCCCCGGCTTCCCGACCGCGAACATGCTGGCCTACCTCGACGCATCGATCGACCCGGCCCGTCGCATGTACATGATGCCTCACCGTGGGCATGGCGTCAGCGGACCGGAACTGATGGAGTTGATGCGGCAGCAGGCCGTCAATTTCGGCACGCGGATCGTGACCGATGACATTGTCGACATCGACCTCTCGCAGCGTCCATTCCGGATGAAGTCGCTGGAAGGTCAGGAGATCGTCGCGAATTCGGTGATCATCGCCACCGGAGCGAGGGCGAACTATCTGGGTCTCGAATCAGAGACCAAATACAAGAATATGGGCGTATCCGCCTGTGCCGTGTGCGACGGCGCGTTGCCTCGTTTCCGTGAGCGTCCGTTGGTCGTCATCGGCGGCGGCGATAGCGCGATGGAGGAGTCCAACTACCTCACCAAGTTCGCGTCCAAGGTCTACATCGTCCACCGCCGCGATTCGTTCCGCGCCAGCAAGATTATGGCTGAACGCGCACTCTCCAATCCCAAGATCGAAGTGAAGTGGAACTCCGCCGTCGACGAAGTCATCGGCAACGATGACGAAGGCGTCACAGCTGTGCGGATTCGGAGTCTGGTGGATACGCAAAAGACCGAGACCCTGGAAGTCTCCGGCTACTTCTGCGCGATCGGCCACACGCCGAACACCGACTTCCTGAAGGGCCAGATCACCATCAACGACAAAGGCTACGTCCAGTGGCCCGTGCCCCACCGCACGATGACCAACATCGAAGGGGTCTTCGCCGCCGGCGATGTCGCCGACGACTACTACAAGCAAGCCATCACAGCTGCCGGCAGTGGTTGCCAGGCCGCTCTCGACTGCGAACGCTGGCTGGCTGCGAATGGGATCGGTCACTGATCGGCGAGCCCCCGGCGTGAGCCGGGGTGTTAGCGCCCCCAGTATCCGTCTCCCACCCTTGACGCGCCCCAGTCCACACCAGACGACATCATGTTCACCAACCTCCGTATCCTCATCATCGGTGCTCATCCGGACGACTGCGACCTCAAGGCGGGCGGGACAGCTGCGATTTATCGTTCGCTGGGTCACGAGGTGCGGTTCGTCAGCGTGACGAATGGCCAGTCCGGGCATCAGCAGATGTACGGCCCGACGCTGACCGCTCGGCGGACGGAAGAAGCGGCGCGGGCCGGGCGCGTCATCGGCGTGCAGTACGACGTACTGGAGTTTCCCGATGGCGGTCTCCAGCCGACATTGGAGGCACGCTACAGGATCATCCGGTTGGTTCGCGAGTTCGTCCCCGATTTGATCCTCACGCATCGCCCGAATGATTATCACCCGGACCATCGCTATACCGCTCAAATCGTCTGTGATGCCGCGTATCTGATGATGGTCCCGGCTGTCGTGCCCGACGTGCCTCCGCTGCGAAAGAACCCCGTAATGGGGTTTCTATCGGACAATTTCCAGCGGCCCTACCCGTTCAGTCCGAGCGTCGTAGTCGACATCGAGCCGATGCTCGACCAGATGATCGACATGCTCGATTGCCACGAGTCGCAGTTCTACGAGTGGATGCCGTGGATCGGTTTCTTTGGCGATCAGCAGATGCCGAGCGGACTAAAGGAGCGGAAGCTGTTCCTCCGCGAGTTTATTCTCGCGTGCATCGCCCCACTGGCCGACCGCTTCCGCGACTTGGTGATCCAGACCTACGGCCCGGAGCGCGGAGCGAAGATCAAGTACATCGAAGCCTTCGAAGGCTGCGAGTATGGGGCTCCGCTGGATGAGGCCGCGAAGCAGCGGCTGTTCCCGTGGCTGCCGGTCGTGGGATAGGCTTCCAGCCTGTCGACTCTCCGACCTTCGAGGCACAAGGGCGATTGTTCCATGAACACGTTGTGGCAAGAACCCTGGTGGATGTGGCGACCGGAATTGGCAGGGATCGGCGACTGGGTCTATCGGCTCTTCAATCTCTTCGAGGGACTGGTCTGGGTCGGGTTCAGTGTGATGGTGATTCGTCGCTGGATGAAGCATCGCCGGTCCTGGGCCGAATGGAGTTACGCCAGTGCATTTGCCGCATTTGGAGCCACCGATTTTCGCGAAGCTTATGTTCAATCGATCTCGTTGATCGCGATTAAAGGGCTCATCCTGGTGTGGTTGATGGCGACGAGGTATCGAGCCACCCGAGTCTGGTATCCTGGGGCGAAACTCTACTGAGACGTTGATCGCTTTCATCGGGTTCAGGTGGAAGTGCTGATTGTCATTCGCTAACAGTGACCGGCGGGGTGGCCCAGACGCCGCTTTGAGCGTCTGGATCGCGCAGCGACAAAAGGATTGACGGATGAGACTTAGGTGTGATGACCATGCTTCCCGGCATCCCTCTTGTGCCTGCGTCACCCAGACATCCAAAGCGATGTCCGGGCCACCCTGTCAATCGACATGATGGGAAGCCCAATCAAAAGCTTGGGCCTTCCGACTACTCGTCGAGTTACTTCCCCTCACGGAATGAGAAGTTCGCGATCGCCACCAGTTCAGCTGCGGAGGCTTGATTGCGGTTGTTCATCAGGAATCCGTAGAGCCCGACCTTGCCACTGGTCAGTTCAGCGACGTAGATCCCGCTTTGGGCGGGAGTCCCTCCGGTGGCGCCTTGCGTCCTTAAAAAACCAGAGACCATCAGATACTGGGCGTTCTCCACGGTCCCAAAGTCGGCTGCGACATTGCGAGCCCAGACTTGGGAGAACGTACCGGTTTGCACGTTGTGGGCTGCGCCCACCAGTCGCCCAGTGACAGAATCGAGCACAAAGACGGCATCGCTCTGATTCAGGAGGGTGGGAGTCGTGCAGAGTGAAAACTTATCCAGACTGGTCGAATCGGCCTTCAAGGGCTCATGCGGCCAGTAAAAGGAAATCCCCAATCCCATGACCAGCCCACAGGCCAGCAAGACGAAACGATTCTCCAACACTCGTGACTGCATGACTCACTCCTTCGATGAGGCGTCGATCCCAGGAAACGCGCGGGGCGTGTTCTACGAATCCTACCCGGACGGGCTGATCGCGAGAAGCGGTATCCGTCAGGAGGGTTCCGTTTTCCACGCAGCGAGTTCGATAGTGGGCAGGCGACGTTGCCCGTGTTCTCCAATTTCTCGACAGTGCGTCGACATCATGATTCCTGGCGGTGCAGCCGTCGGGGGCCGCGCTCGCATTACGCCGCCTGCGTGTCGTCGCGATCCCCACGCAGGTTCGACTTCTGCTCCAGAATCGAGGTCGCGTCAAACCGAGTGCCAAAGTACAGCTCCTTGGCGCGTGGATTGTTCAGCACCGTTTCCGCGTCCCCTTCGACCACCACTTCCCCCCCGCAAATCACATAGGTCCGATCCACAATCGCCAGCGTGTCCCGCTCACGGTGGTCGGTCAGCAGGATCGAAATTCCGCTGTCTCGCAGCTGGATGATGATGTCCTGAATGTCATTGATTGTCTTGGGGTCAATACCGGTAAACGGTTCGTCGAGCAACACAATGGCGGGATTGGTCGCCAGACAGCGGGCGATTTCCAGCCGACGCTTCTGCCCGCCGGACATCGTCGACGAGATCTGGTGCCGCTGTTCTTCCAGGCCGAACTGGTCGATCAACTTGTTGATCCGCTGCACGCGGTCCTCATAGCTGAGGGGCAGAAATTCCAGGATCGCCTGCAAGTTCTGTTCGACGGTGAGCTTGATGAAGATACTGTGGTACTGCGGCAGGTAACCCATCCCGGCCCGTGCCCGGCGGTACATGGCCCAATGTGTGACATCGCGGCCTTCGAGGATCACTTGACCTTCTGTCGGTGAGATCAAACCCACTGACATACTGAAGGTCGTCGATTTTCCGGCCCCGTTCGGCCCGAGCAGAGCGACGATCTCTCCCTTCTCGACAGAGAAGGAGACATCCTTCACAGCCCGTTTGCCACCGGGGTACACCTTGACCAGATGCTTGCATTCCAACAGTGCCATCCGTGGTCTCCCGGTTTGTGTTCTCTGCTCGCGTTGCCGTCCTGCTCCGCGGGGCGGGCATCATGCCACTCGGGGCGATATCGGACAAGAGGAATGTGCTTCAAGTGTCAGCGCAAGGATCTGCAAAGCCAGTGCGTTTAAGCAGATGCAGAATCTGTCTTGAGTTCGCACAGACATGAATGTCTGTGCCACTCTTCCGTGGGGCAGACATTCCTGTCTGCCTCACGGAAGAGCAATGCTGAATCTGGTACATATGCGAACTCCTCGTCTCACTCTCGGGTGCGACGAGGAGTTTGGTGTCGACAACTGGACTGCTCGACTACCCGAGCTGGGTTAAGGCTGTCTTGACCGTCTTCAGGCACTGTTCGATGTCCGAGATGGGATTCTCGGGGTGCTCTTCGTATTCGAGCGACACACCGTACTGATAGTTCAACTTCTTGAGGGCCTTCAGGCAGCCGACCACATCGAGTTCCCCTTCGCCGAGGATCGTGAAGATCTTGCCTTCCTTCTTCAGCTGAGCGGCCCGACCCGGCGTCAGTTCCTTCATCAATTGCTCCATCTCGGCGGCATCCTTGATCGAGCGGACATCCTTAAAGTGGACGCCGAAGACGCGGCTGCCGAGCTGCTCGATGACTTCGACAATGTTCTCGTCGCTGCGGAGGTAGTGCCCGGTGTCGACGCAGCCGCCAATCTTGGGGTGCCGATCTTTGACCCATTTGAGTGTGTCGCCGACCTTGTCGTAGCGGTGCCCCGGTCCGTGGTTGTGGATACCGATGGCGATGTCGTACTCAGCGACGAGCTTATCGAGCAGGTCGAATGTCGCCTTGTCCTGCTTCGGGTCAGCGCTGATCGAGAGCAGGCCCATCGCCTTGGCGAAGTCGAAGACCTCACGGGCCTTAGTCTCGTTCTCATCGAACCCGACCACGCCATAGGCGATCAGCTGCACGCCTGCGTCGCCCAACTGCTTCTTGTACCCGGTGATCGTGGCCGGAAGGGTGGCGACCGGGATGTGCGCGCTGAATGACTCCCAATACTTGAGGCCGAACTTGGCGGTGTGTTCCAGTGCCTTGGCGGTGTTGAATTCCCGCAGCGTATAGCTCTGCAACCCCATCTTGAAGCCGCCCCAATCATCGGCAGCCAGCAGTGACGAGGTCTGACCGGCGACCGCCAGCGCGGCTCCGCTGGCGACTGCGGTTTGAAGGAATGAACGACGCGAGAGAGCGGACATGAGAGGACTCCGGAAGAGAGGATGGACTGGGGGAGACGGGGAGTAGCACTCTATCCCGAGAGCGGCAGGGCGGAAAGGGACGCGAATGCCCGAATCGGTGTGGTGTGTACATCACAAAAGTCGGCAGCATACACCTCGGTGAGGATCGCACCGTGGATGCCGCGTATCCCCGGAATGGTGGGACTGCGCCCAGAGCGGCCAGTCCCACCCGACGTCATCTGGGTGGGCAGGAGTAGGCGGTTTGCCTCGGGGCGGGAGAATCACTACCGTGCCACATTCCCCCATCACCCACGAATGGCTCTCTCATGTCAGTCTCTCCCCCACCCGGAACTCCGCCCGATCCGGCTCGCTTGGGACCGGCGTTTCAGCGGTTGTGCGAAGTCATTGCCCGACTGCGATCACCGACGGGTTGCCCGTGGGACCGAGTGCAGACGCTGGGCTCGATCAAGCCGTTCACACTGGAGGAGACGTACGAACTGCTGGAGGCGATCGACTCGAATGATGATGACGCGATCACGGAGGAACTCGGCGATCTGTTGCTGCAAGTCGTGCTGGATGCTCAGATCGGTCAGGACGAAGGGCGTTTCAACATCATGGAGGTGATCGAGCGGATCACAGCCAAGATGATTCACCGCCACCCGCATGTGTTTGGTAAGGAGCAGGCTCATACGGCCAGCGATGTAGTCACGCATTGGGAGCGGGCCAAGCAGGCCGAGAAGCAGCGGGCGTCTGTGCTAGATGGGATTCCGCTCGAATTGCCAGCCCTGGCGAAGGCAGCCCGGCTCAGCAAAAAAGCGGCACGGGTCGGGTATGACTTCCCTCACCGCGCGATGCTGTTCGACAAGCTGCGGGAGGAACTGGCCGAGCTGGGCGAGGAGCTGGGCGAGGTGCCGGAGATCGCCGCCTCGGTCGAGATGGTCCCCGTCCCCGATGCAGAAGTGACAGACCCCGAGCGCAAGAAACGAATCGAGTCCGAACTCGGCGACGTGCTCTTTGTCGTGGCCAACATCGCCCGGCGGTGGGGCATCGACCCGGAAGAGGCCCTCCGCAGCTCGAACCGCAAGTTCGCCGATCGCTTTCGCGCGATCGAGCGCGGGCTGAGCGCTGCGGGGAAGACTTTTGAGACAGCCACACTGCCGCAGATGGAAGAGTTGTATCAGGCGTATAAGCGGGCGACTCGAGCGAACGGCGGGGAGTGATCCGTGGGAGCGACATCGCCGACGGACCTCAATGGGCGGTCTTCTCGGTATCGTGGCGATAAGAAGTTTCCCCCTCGCGGCGTCGCCAGTGGGTCGGGCGGGTTATCAACTTCAGATCGCCCACCGCCGGCACTTCGTCAAACTCGGCCATTCTTTCCGCTCGGGTCAGCTCATCGACGGCTTCATCCGGCTGAAGAGAGCCAAAGACGACCGCGATCATCGGCTGAGGAGTCGGGACGCTCGGGACCAGATGCTGATTGAATGAAGCTCCCAGAGGGGCCAGCACTCGATCCACGGAAGCCAACACCGGCGAGGCCGATTGAGACCAGAGCTGGCTCGCCTCCGGATTCAGTGTGATCGTCGCCGCCACCACACAGGCGACCACGCAGAGATAAGTCGGCCACTGGGATCGACGGGGACGTGTGGCGAAATCGCACAGGGCAAAAGTTGTCGGGGACGTGTAATGTTTCATGGGCACGAGACTGAGGAAAGAGACTGACGGGGCACTTCCATGGCCATGCTTCAACTTAGGTCAGCCGACCCGTGAGTCAAACGCCATGTGGTATTTCTCCCACAAGGGACTTGAGCGATTTCCCGGCAGAATCGTTACAGCTGTAACAAATACAAACCTCAGAAAGAGGACCGGCAAAACTCGCCCGTCTTATTGACCTGTTTTTCCAATCAGCTGTACAAGTCCCCCCGCCCTGGTGATCTCCGCCGCTGACTGCGAGGGGATCTCGGGGCCTCACCCTCACGTTCAATCACAGTCACGTTTTCGACAGGATTCACCCATGTTTGGAATCCGGACCCGCCAGCTGGCCGCCGTCATTGTGGCCTCCCTGGCCAGCCCCATGGCCCTGATGGCCCAGTGGAATCCCTTTGGCGATTGCTGCTGCTCCACCCCCGCTCCGGTCATGACCGCCTCGACCCAGTGCATGCAGCCGGTGACCACGATGGTCACTAAGCAAGTGCAGCAGACGGAGTATCGTCCGAGGCAGACCGTTCAGACCCGACCGGTCACGAAGATGCGAATGGTCTCTAAACCAGTGACCGCATACCGCCAGGTGATGGAGACCAAGACGGTCGAAGTCCCCACGGTGAGCTACCAGACGGTCACCGAAATGCAGACCAAGATGGTCAACAAAGGGCGTTGGCAAACCATGACACAGCCGGTCGCCAAGATGGCTCCCTGCCAGTACGACAGCCGTTCCGGCATGTTGGCTTCGATGAATCGCATGGGCTATCAGATGCGGACGGCCCTCCAGCCGAATTACACCACTCACCGCCAGTTCATCCCACAGGTCTGCCAGACGACTTTTCCCGTTCAGCGGCAAGTGGCCGTCAACACAACTCAGCAGCGTTCCTACGTGGAGGCCAAGATGGTCGCGTATCAGACGACTCAGCAAGTCGCCGAATACTACACCGATTCGGAGCAGGTCACTGTGACCACGATGGAGCCCTTCACCGTCATGAAAACGGTTTCGGTGCCGATGACGCAGATGGCCTTTGTGGATCCCTACACTGGCATGGCCATTAGTCCAGCCAACACTCAGACCGCAGAAGAGAAGCAACCGACTCGCGCCGCTGAGAACGACAATCCTCCCGCAGGTGGCCTACACAAGGGGATCTCCTATCCGAAACCCGAGCCAGTGCCAGCCAACGACAACCGCGTGATTCGTGACGATTCGACTCCGACATCTCCCGCACGGGTCATTGTTCAACCTGTCACTCGCCGTCAGCCAGCTGCCATCGCGGCCACCGGAACCAGCGGTTGGAAGGCTCATACGCCTGCTGCCAACGAACTGCCAGGACCGAAGACCGCCTCGGGCAAGGTTTCAATCGCCTCAAACTAAGCGAGCCGTCAGGATCGCGCACCCGTCTTCGATAATTCCGACTAAGTCACTCCCTTCCCCCTCTCCCCTCGGCTAGTTTCCTACCCCACTTCCCCTCCCGTCTCTCGCAGGAACGGTGCCGGATCCCCTCCGGTGCCGTTTCTTTCTTTCATGGATGGGTGCGATGAAATGCCAGATTTCTCTTGCCCCGCAAGTCGGTTTTCGGTGAAATGAATGAGGAGTGAGTGGGTTGTTCGGCTCTTACCGACAGTGAGGATTACTCCGGCTGCCGCTGCATAACCCGTGCCATCGCTCGGACCTTGCCGAGCCACGCCAGACGATTCAGGTGTTGTCGATTTTCACTCGTCACAGCCGGTTGTGGCACCTAGGCTTCTGACGAGTGAATTGCCACTTTCGGGCCAGTGGTGCATTGATCCTCTCCACCAACCACTGAACTCTGCAGCAAATTCATGGCCGCCCCGAAGACCACTCCTGTTGCCACTCGCTGGATCTGGCCGTTTGAGCTGATTGAACAAATCGGCGAGGGCGGCATGGGGGTTGTGTATCGGGCCCGCTACGTGGTCAACAACCGCGAAGTCGCACTGAAGATGCTGCCTGCGGATGTTACCGATAAAGTCGCCCTCGCCCGGTTTGAGCGCGAGTTGGAAGTGCTCAAGAACCTCAAGCATCCCAATATCGTGCGGTGCTTCGGGGGAGTCAGCGAAGACAAGCAGCGTTTCTACGCCATGGAACTCGTCGAAGGCGGTAGCCTGGAAGACGAACTGCAACGTCGCGGCCGGTTGACCATGGAGCGTGTGGTCGCCTATGGACTGCAAATGTGTGCGGGCCTGGAATGCTCGCACAAAAGCGGCGTCGTCCATCGCGACATCAAGCCCAGCAACTTCCTGATTGGGAATGACAAGCAACTCAAGCTGAGCGACTTTGGACTGGCCAGTGTGTCAGCCTCGCGGCGCATTACAGCGGCGGGTAAGACCGCTGGCACGCTGCTCTACATGGCCCCGGAACAGATTCGCGGTGGCGAGCTGTCCCCTCAGACAGACCTCTACGCACTCGGCTGTGTGTTTTACGAACTACTGACCGGGAAGCCCCCCTTCGTGGGGGAGTCCCCGGCCCAGACAATGCACATGCACTGTCGGTCGGAAATTCCACGAGTGTCCACAGTCATCCTCGATTGTCCTCCGGGACTCGACCGGCTGATCGTCAAGTTGATGTCGAAAGAGCCTGCTCAGCGACCCCAGTCAGCCGCCGAAGTTGCGAGGGAACTCCGAGGAATCACGAACTCGATCACCGTTAAGATCGACCCGAAGCGACTCCTGCTCGAAGGAGCGACCGTCCCGCCGTCACAGCCGCCGGTCATGCGAACTGATTTATGGGATGGGGAGGTGGCTCCCTACAAACGATCCCGGCAAGATCAAATCACACTACTGGTCCTCCTGGTCTCGCTCATCGGCTCCCTCTTGTGGAACTTTACTCGCAGGACCGAAACCGGACTGACAGCCCAGCTGGAGACGCTGTGGATTGATGCACTGCGTGACCCGCAACGCGAAGTCCGACTCCATGCGATCCAGAGTTTGAGTGAACTGGATGGGCGATCGTCCAAGGCTCTCCAGGCCTTGGGGAATCTCCTGGAAGACCGTGACCCATCGGTCAGGCGAGAAGCGATCCTCGCCGTCTCCCGATCCGGCTCATCGGGAAAAGACTACATCCCCACCTTGATGAGAATCAGCAAGGACGATCAAGACCGGGAAATCCGCGACTTGGCCGGGATCGCTACTTCAACCCTCCGTCAGGCTCCCGACCGGAGCAGGCTCGGAATCTGGTTGATCATGTTGGGACTGGCCTCAGCTGTCGGAGCGGCGACATTCTTTTGGATGAAAAAGAATGTCCAGCTCGACGTCATCCCTCCACGGAAGCCAGTCCTTGGCGGAATGTAGCCGAATCGGTATATAGCGGGAGACAGACGGGAACCAGTTGTGAGCCCACCTCGCAGCGGCCTTTCCATGACCTCCTCTCGCAGCAGCGCTATGCCACTTTCCGATTCGCCGTTTCCCTTCTCTGCCGTGGGGCAGAAGCTGACTGCTCGCAGTGGCATCCTCGAATTGATGGATGATCTGGGCCGGGCCATGACCGTTGAGCCGGACATGCGGATGCTGGGGGGCGGAAACCCGGCGGCGGTGCCCGCGATGCAGGCCATCTGGCGGGTGCGGATGCAGGCTCTGCTCGATGAGGGAGCCGCTTTCGACCGGATGCTCGGTAACTATGATCCACCGCAGGGGAACCCGAGATTTCTGGCCTCACTGGCGAAACTGTTGAAGGAGAAGTTCGGCTGGGACATCGGGCCGGAGAACCTGGCGATCACCACCGGGGGCCAGACGGCGTTCTTCCAGATCTTCAACCTGCTGGCCGGACGATTCACGGACGGTCGGCAGCGAAAGATCCTGCTGCCCCTCTGCCCGGAGTACATCGGCTACGCCGATCAGGGGATCGACGAGGGGCTCTTCGTCGCCTGTCGCCCGACGATCTCCTGGCCCCACGGAGAGGCTGCGCGGGTCTTCAAGTACCGCATTGACTTCGAGGCTGTGGAAGCTGCTCTGGTCCGCCACGATATCGGAGGCATCGCCGTCTCTCGCCCGACGAATCCCACTGGGAACGTCCTCACCGATGAGGAGGTGCAGCGACTTTCCACATTGGCGTCGAAGCACGGCATCCCGCTGATTCTCGACAACGCCTACGGGGCTCCGTTCCCCGGTGTGATCTTCGTCCCTGCGGAACCTTTCTGGGCTCCGCACCTGATCTTGACCTTGAGCCTCTCCAAGCTCGGTCTGCCGGGGACACGCACCGGTATCGTGATCGCCCCTCCCGCGATCGCCAGCGCCGTCGCCGCGATGACCGCCATTACCGGACTGGCCAACGGCAACGTCGGACAGCAAATGGTGCTGCCGCTGATCGAGAGCGGACGCATCCTGCAAATTGGGCCCACCATCCTGCGACCGTTCTACCAGAAGAAAAGCCAAGCCGCCGCTGCGATGGCTGCCACAGCGTTCGCCGCACACAACGTGGATTGGGCCATGCACGCCAGCGAGGGCGCATTCTTCCACTGGCTCTGGCTACGCGACATGAACATCCCCACTCGCGAACTGTACGAGCGGCTCAAAGCCCGCAAGGTGCTGATAGTCCCCGGCGAATACTTCTTCTTCGGCCTCGACCAGTCTGGTCCAGAAGGAGACTGGCCGCACAGCCGCGAATGTCTGCGTCTCAACTTCGCTCAGCCCGAACAGACTGTCCGCGAGGGGTTGCAAATCATCGCGGAAGAAGCCGCCAAAGCCCGGAGGTAAACAGACAGGCGAGCGGGGCGGCGTCAGCCCCCTGGTTCTTCCTGAGTCGCCTTTTCTGACTGATGGCACGGTCTGAGGCATTGCGAAGGCAGTGGTCTTCCGACGCTCCCACACCCTAGAAGACCAAGGGTATGCCACCCGACCCGCGCAAGCTGCAGCGATTCTGGAAGCGATTGTTGAAGAGTTGTGAGCGAATGGGTTACAACGCTGATTCTCGCCTGAGACCGCAAGTCCCTTGCACCGATGCTTCGGTCTTCGGTTTTCTGGACATTCTCTAGGGACATTCTCTAGGGACATCCTGTGCCACGATTCGCCGCAGTCCTTTGCCTCTTGCTCTTGGGGCTCTCGATTCTCTCGTCATCGGCATCCGCCGAAGTCATCCAAAAGCCAGAGTTTTCGCTGACTTTGCCGGACGGATGGGTGGAGATTCCGAAGGAGACGCTTGAGTTAATGACTGCAAATGCCCAGGCAAAGGTTCCCAGTATTAAGCTTTCTCCTTATGTGTGTGGCTTCCAATTAGATTCCGGTAAAGTCGAACTGTTGGCACCCTACATTCTGGTTCAGTGGGCAGGGAAAGGAAAACGGCTCTCCGAGCAGCAACTGAGGTCCATGCAGAAAATCGACTTAACCAAGGCCGTAAAAGATAAAGGGATTCAATTGGACGAGATCGTACCAAACGCAGCGTTGGGACATATGAAATACGACGAGGCCAGCAATATCATTTGGATGGATATGGAAGCAGGGTCCGTCGCCTTGGGTAAGGGGCGATCCGTGATGGCTGGATTCCCGACAGAAATAGGATTGCTTCAGGTGACAGGTCACTTCATGTCCGCAGACGCCAATGCAGACTTGCCTGCCTATCAACAGATCGTGAAATCCGTAGTGATCTCCCCTGAGATTGCCTACCGTGCTCATTGGACGGACGACTTGCAGGGAGGCGATCCGAATCAGTTTGGACCGTTCCAGATACTGCTTTGGCTGGGATCTTTGATTGGCTTCTTGATGGTGATCAAATGGAGGCAGCGAGCGATGTCCGGTGCCAACACGACTCTCAAATAGACAGTAACTGGATTTTTCGAACCTAATTCAAGTTTGTTGCGGCGTAGCACGGGAGGTTACCGCATGAACGCATCCGGTTGCAAGAATCTATCCCGGCTATCGCCAGCTTATTAGGGTCCATAGCGACCCAACCAGGCCACCCTGCGAACTCCTTGTCCCGGCAGGGACAGCTGACAAAAGCCCACCGCTTCAGCGGTGGGACACGAGTGACTCCTAGCCCGACAGTCCCGAAAGGGACGACAGAAGAGTGGCAGCTCCCGTGGATGGTTGTTCGTGGTCTGCCGTCCCTCACGGGACTCACCTTCCCAAACGCCGATTGGAACCCACCGCTGAAGCGGTGGGCTATTGTCGTCCGTCCCTGACGGGACTTCAGATGACAATCTCCTCACCCTTCCGCACGGTGTTGATCCCCCGACCTCTCCACGGGACAATGCCGGAATGACTCCCACTGCTCCCCCCGTTCTGCCGCATCCTGGACCGATCCATTACGGGTCGCTCCGTCTGCCGTCGCGCTATCTGATCTCGCCGCTCGCGGGGTACACGAACCTCTCGTTCCGCCGTGTTTGCCGCGAACTCGGCGGTGTTGGACTTGGCACGACCGACCTCGTCAGCGCTCGCGCCCTCATGCAGCGCAGCTGGAAGTCGCTGCAACTGATAGAGACGTGTCCCGAGGACCGCCCATTCTCGGTGCAGATCTTCGGCGGCGACCCGTCGATGATGAAAGACGCGGCCCAGTACCTGCAGGAGTACGGCGTCGATTCCATCGACATCAACATGGGCTGCCCCGTGGCCCGCATTACAGCCAGCGGCGGCGGGTCCGCGATGATGTGCAAGGCGGACGCCACGAATCATCTCGTGCAGACCGTGGTCGAAGCGGTTCGCGTCCCCGTCACCGTCAAAATGCGGCTCGGCTGGGACGACACTCAGATCACCGCTCCGCAGTTCGCCCGCGAGTTCGAACAGATTGGTGTCGCGGCCATCGCCATTCACGGTCGCACACGGGCCCAAGGGTTCACCGGGGTTGTGAACCTGGATGGCATTCGGCAAGTCGTCGAGGCCGTCCTGCGGATTCCCGTCGTCGGCAACGGCGACATCCGCACGATCGCCGATGCCGCCCGGATGTTCGAGGTGACCGGCTGCCACGCCATCTCCATCGGTCGCGGGGCACTCGCTAACCCCTGGATTTTTCGCCAACTCGTCGAGTGGGAAACTACCGGACAGTACTCACCTCCCGGATCGTTCGATGACCGATTGCAACTGCTCCGCAAGCAGTTCGCGTACTTCGAAGACCAGCAGGGCACCGACCGAGGGATTCGTCTGTTCCGCAAGATGGCTCACTGGTATCTCAAGGCCATGCGCGTCTCGTCCGACCTCCGCAACGAGTATCAAGATGCCCGCACTCCCGAAGAGGTCGAAGCGGTGCTAGAGAAGATTTCCACCGCCGGACCGAAGGGGATGAGCCGCGATGGACTGCTGCCGGACCTGCACGTCCCCGTGCCCAGTGGTCCCGTTGAGAACTGGTAGTCATCAAATGGCGAACGGGGCGGCGTCAGCCCCCTGGTACTGAATGCGTCTAGTCGATACGACCAAAGATCACTCTTGCCGCGAAAAGGACGACACGGAATCTCCTCCATCCGGCTCACGCCGGACGCTCGCCAGAGGGATGCAACCCGCCCGACCGTGATCCTTTCTCTGACTCCAGCTACACTAGCATCATCATCGTTCGTAGCGCCAACGGATCATCAAACATGTCGCGTCTCTCGTGGACACTCAGCCTGTTCTGTGTTTGTTCTTCTCTTTCAGCGGAAGAGATCAAGCACTCCTTCTTCATCGCGGGCCCGTCATTCACCGGCATCATCGCCGAGGACAACACCGAGCAATGGAACTCCGGGAAGGCGGGTGCGCGGGATGGGTACGTCCTCCCCGGCGGCAACATTCTCATCGCTTGGTCCGATGAAGTGAAAGAGCTCACCCCCGATCAGAAGGTCATCTTCGCCTACAAACTCTCGGCAGAAAACAAAGAGATCGGCACAGCTGTGCGGCTCGACAGTGGTCGTACACTGATTACGGAACTGGGATCGAAGCCCAGGCTGTTGGAGATCAACGCGGACGGGACCATTGCGGTCGAGTGCCCGCTGCAACCCGAGACCGACAACGCCCACATGCAGACCCGCATGGCGCGCAAGCTGGCAAGTGGCAATTACCTCGTACCGCATCTATTGGCCTTCCAAGTGAAAGAGTACAAGCCATCGGGTGAAGTCGTTCGCTCGATCAAAACCGACTTGGACGAACTCGGTGGGCGTGCGGCGGAGAACTGGCCGTTCACCGCAATTCAATTGGCGAACGGCCGCGTCCTCGTGAACCTGACCCACGGCAATAAGACTGTCGAATTCGATGAGACCGGCAAGGTCGTCTGGCAGATCAGCAATGCTGACTTCCCAAACGATCAGCCGTTCGCCGACCCTTGCGGCGGTCAGCGTCTTCCCAATGGCAACACCGTGATTTGCAGCTATGGTTCACAAGGCCGCATCAAGGTGTTCGAAGTCACGCCCGAGAAGAAGATCGTCTGGACCTACACCGGCCCCCACCGGGCCCATGAGATTCAAGTCCTGACCACGAACGGTCAGCCGGTCTCTGAACTCCTGAAGTGAGCTGGGAATCGGGAGCCAGCACTCCGCTGTTCCCGATGTCCACCTGCGAAACTCGCTCCGCTGCGAAGACTGCGCGTCGCAGCTAAACGCCCGATTCCCGATTTCCGACTCTCCATGAACATCCTCTCGACCGCACTCCCCGAAGTCGTCATCGTCGAACCGAAAGTCTTCGGCGATTCGCGAGGGTTCTTCTTCGAAGCGTTCCGCGCGGACAGTTTCGCAGCTGCCGGTTTGCCCTCGGTCTGGAGGCAGGACAACATCTCGCGCTCGCAGAAGAACGTATTGCGTGGTCTGCACTTCCAGCTGACGCAGCCACAAGGCAAGCTCGTGCGGTGTCTGCGGGGAGCGATCTACGATGTGGCCGTCGACGTCCGTCGCAGCTCGCCGACGTTTGGGAAGTGGGTCGGGGTCGAGATTTCGGAGGAGAATCATCGGGCATTGTATGTCCCGGTGGGTTTCGCACATGGGTTCTGCGTCCTGTCGGACATCGCCGACGTGGAGTACAAATGCACCGACCTGTACGCTCCGCAGCATGAGCGATCGCTGCTCTGGAACGACCCGACGGTCGGCGTGCAGTGGCCATTGACTGGCGAGCCTACTCTTTCGCCGAAGGACTTGCTGGGGAAGCCGCTGGGGGAGTTGGAGTGCTATCTGTGAGCGGTTGTCGGGGCGATTCCGGTCCTGATTTCATGCTAGAAGCAAGGGAGTTGACCCCGGCAGGGTCACAGCCAATAGCCGGTGGTTGAGCGAAGCGACACCACCGGAGGAAGGTCGCGGAATGGAACCATCCCGGAGGGATGGCAGAGATCGACCGACTGTTACCGATGTGAGAATCCCCTCTGCAAGCCGCACATCTGGCATCCCTCCGGGATGACATGGAGCATAACACATTGTCAAATCGACCCTCCCAGACTGGAACACCTCGACTCGCCCTGACGCTCGGCGATGTCGCCGGTGTCGGTCCCGAGGTCGTGGTGAAAAGCCTCACCAATTTGTTGCTGGATCAGGACTGGCGAACGGTCATTGTCGGTTGTCCGCAGCTCGTCCGTCGGTCGCTGTTACTGGTGGGGAGTCGGTGGGATGTCGTGGAGATCAAGCAGTGCGGCGACGCCTGGAGCCACAAAGGTCAACTCGCCGTCTGGAACCCGACGAGCGTCGCGGTGAATGAGGTGCCGATCGGAGTGGCCGACGCGCGGGCCGGGCAGGCAGCCTATGACTGGTTAGTGGCCGCCACGCGGGCGGCACTCGCGAAGGAGATCGACGCCATCGTCACCGCCCCGCTGAGCAAGCTCGGCCTGCACCGGGCGGGCATCCACTTTCCCGGACACACGGAAATCCTGGCTGCGGAGTGCCGAGTCCCCGAGGTGGCGATGATGCTCTATCTGCCACCGGGTGAGCCGCTGGTGCGTGGACACTCGCTCTCCATCGCGCATGCCACTCTGCACACTTCGATTGCCAGTGTTCCACGATTGCTGACGACGCAACGAATTCGCGAGACGATTCAACTCATCGACCGCTTCTTAAAGCAACTCGGCGAGCCCTCTCGGATTGGCGTCTGTGCCCTCAATCCGCACGCCGGAGAGGAGGGTCTGTTCGGAGACGAAGAGGCCACCATCATCGCCCCGGCTGTAGCTGAGTCTCATCGCCTCGGGATCAACGTCGTCGGCCCGCGCCCCGCCGACTCCCTCATCAAGTCCGCCGTCGAGGGAGCCTTTAACGGCGTCGTCGCCATGTACCACGACCAGGGTCACATCGCCCTCAAACTCATCGGCTTCCACCGCGCCGTCAACGTCACTCTCGGCCTCCCCATCGTCCGCACCAGCCCCAGCCAGGGCACCGCTTACGACATCGCCTGGACCGGAAAGGCCGACCCCAGCGGGATGATCTCCGCCATCGAAACGGCTGTGCGACTGGTCAGTTCGTAGAATCCAAAGTATTCCGTCCGACCAGACATACTTCCATATTTTATCGGCTGCGGGATCGATACGATCAAAGTGTACTTGTCCACCTGTGGAGTCCGATTGATGCGTATTCGACAATTTATGTTTTGCTGTGTGTTGACCGTGCTGGCTTTGTTGACGGGACCTCGCATGTCGATGAGCGCCGCCCCGCTTCGCGCCGGGGCCGCCACGGTCGACATCACCGACCTCGACGCGGGTCCGGTCAACGACCCGCCGTATGTGAAGGCGCTGGTCCTCCAGCACGACCAGACCACAGCTGTCATCATCACGATCGATGCGGTGTCGATTGGCATGATCGGGACGATCCCCAATGACTTCATGGAGAAGATTCGCGGACCATTGCAGAAGGATCTGGGCATTCCGCCGGGCAGCTTGCTCGTCAACACCAGCCACTGTCATGCAAAGATCTGCAAGGAGATCGACGAGCGCACGGTGCAGTGCGTGAAGGCAGCGTACGCCAAGCTGGAGCCTGTGCGGGTCGGGGTCGGCACCGGGCGCGAAGACCGCGTCTCGGAGAATCGCCGACTGAAGCTCAAGAGCGGCCAGACCGCCGATGTCCGGCATGCCTACTCGCTGCCGCCTGATGACGAGGTCGCCGAGGTCGGGCCCATCGATCCCGAGATCGGCATCCTGCGGCTCGACCGGCTGGATGGCACCACGCTGGCAGTCGTCTACAACTTCGCCGTCCACCCGATTCAGCAAGTCCCCAGCGGCGGCAACACAGCGGATCTCTCGGGCTTCGCCTCCGAGGTGATCGAAGACAGCTTCGGTCCCCACACGACCGCCCTGTTCATTCAAGGCTGCGGCGGAGACATCAACCCGGTGCTGTATAAGGATGTCTCGCATCCCCGCAATGCCGAGACCTTGGGGAGCCTCCTCGGCATTAGCGCGATGCGCGGGGCCAAGAAGATTCAATCTGCCGAAGCCACCAACCTCAAGATTGTCAGTGAGACGATCGAGCTGCCACGAGCGGACTTCGCCGAGCGGATCGACCTGCTGAAGGCGGAGCGAGAGAAGCTGGTTACTTCGCTCGGGGGAACGAGTCAGAACCTCAAGACGTTCCTGCCACTGGCCATCGGCCACGGGCTCTCGAAGGACTTCCCGTCCTACTACTCGCATCGGTATCTCAACGACCGCCAGCTAGGCCGCGCCGATTACGACCGCCTCGATGCCGAGAACCAGCGGAACATGGCCGCGTACCTGTCGAACATCCACACGATGGAAGAGATCACCCGCGTGCAGACGAACATCCGGCTGCTCGAGATGCACCAGGCTCAAAACGTGGCTGCGGGAAAGCGAACGCTGGATGTCGAGTTGGTCGGCCTGCGGCTCGGTGACTTCCACATGCTCACGTTTCCCGGCGAGCTAACGGTCGAGATTGGGCTGAACCTGAAAAAGGCCGACCCGCACGAGAACACTTTCATTGCGGGCTACACCAACGGTTACATCTACTACGCCCCGACCGCCGAACAACTCCGCAATCCCGGTGCCGCGCAAGAGGACTGCGATACGCTGTTGGCACCGGAGTGGCAGGAACTGTTTGAGACGCAGGCGTTGGAGATGCTCAAGGGGTTGTAGAAATCGTCAAGCCCAGGGGTCGCAACCCCTGGGCTTTCGTATTCCGGATCACAGTTGATGGAGTCGTCTGACTCTATCGACGAACGACCTCTAGCGAATGACCGCGACGGGTTTCCGTCGAAGCCGTGGCACCAACAACCTCGGACAGGGCATGCAGCACGGCGGGGTGGTAGGTCGCTCCGACATCGGTCATGAGTTCCGCGATGACATACTCGGGAGCGTCACCGGTTTCTTCCTGGGTCCGGCAATAAGCACGGACCACCTGAATGATTCGGCTGCCAAAGGGAGCCGTGTCGCACACGTTCAGATGAGACATGGAAGGCGCGACCAGCGGGAAGGCACCCGACAGGACTTCGCCCAGCGACCGGACCAACTCGGGTCCGGAGACCGTCCGCTGCTCGTCGCCCGAGGTCTTCAGTTCACCCACGGCTCGCCTCACGATGCGGGCCGTAATCTCGACATTCTCCATATCGGCCAGCACAGCTGCGACCCGGATGTTATCGATTTCACGAGGTTCGAGTCGCAACTTGAGAGCGACCTGTTCACACAACCGAGCGATGCGTTGCGAGCGATGTTCCAGCTGGGGGTTCACGCTTTGCAGGTAGCGGGAGAGCAGTTCCACGACGCCGACTTGGGCTTCGCGGGCTTCGGAAGCCTTGTCGACCAGATCGTCTTTCAGAGTGCCGACCACGATCGCAGTCAGCCCGAGAATGGCGGCCCAGACCGTCAAAGTGAGACTCACGATCACTGGCGAATTCGTGGACGCGAAGCCTTGAATGTCTCCCGAGATCAACATCCCGGCGGTGATCGCCGAGAGAAGTGCCAAGGCTCCCGCGCGGTAGCGTCCGAGGAAGAACCCGGCCAGCACGATCGGAAGAAAGTACAAGTTCAGCACCGCCACCTTGGCAGCTGGCAGCGAGGTCAGCAGGCTCGAGCATCCCAGCACGATCGCTGTGAGGAAGACTTCGAGAAAGTGCTCGCGACAGAATTCGGAAAACTTCGTCCAGTGGGCTGAGGTCATGATTACCCTGCGTGGTTGATGACAGTGGATGTGGGGGGGGTGGCTCGTGTGGCGTGATTGCCCGTCAGGGATTCGATCAGGTTTCCGGTCTCTTCGGAGATGAGGTCTTCGGATCGATCATCGAAGGTGTTTCCGGAAAGCGGGCCTTCTTCATCCGGGGCTCGGAGCGAGATGGCGATCTCTTCGAATTGCGGTGCGATCGAGAGGAAGATCTCGACCAGTTCGGGGTCAAAATGGCAACCGGACCCCTGACGAATTTTCTCCACGGACACTTCGTGCGAGTAGGGATCCTTGTAGACGCGACGACTGGTCAAGGCGTCGTACACATCGGCGATCATCACGATGCGCGCCGACAGGGGAATCTCTTCGCTACGAATCCCGAAGGGATATCCCGTCCCGTCCCAGCGTTCGTGATGGTAGAGCGCGATCTCGCGGGCCTGGTACAGGAAGGTCGACTCTCCGAGTCGTCGCTGAATCTGCTCGATGCAGTCCGCCCCAATCCTCGCATGGGTTCGCATGATTGCGAGCTCAACTTCACTGAGGGGGCCGGGTTTGAGTAGCACATGATCTGGAATGCCGACCTTGCCGATATCGTGGAGGGCGGAATTGATTCCGATCGACTGAACGAACGACACCGAAACGGCATCCCGGTACTTGGGGTGTCGGCGAATCGCCGACGACAGACGAGTGGAGTAGGCTGCGATGCGTTCGAGGTGGTGCCCCGTCTCCGGATCGCGGGACTCAGCCAGCTTCGCCAAACCGAAAATCACGGCATCCCGGGTGCGAATCACCTCTTGGGCGCGCTGATAAACCTCGTCCCGCGACTGGACTTCCTGAACCTGATGTCGCCCGAGTAACCGGCCGATCAGAATCCAGGCCACCGCAGCCTGCAGCCCGAGCGTCCAGACAAAGATGTTGGCTCCCAGGATGATGGATTCCTGCGTAATCTCAACGCCTGATGTCGCGGTCTTGGCCAGGACCATCTGCTGGCGAGTGTGTACGACCAGACCGGCTGCGAGGCAGGCGGCCTGAGCGATTAGCAGCATCAGGAGAAAGCGAGTTTTGCTTTGCATGGTGACTCAGGGGTGGTGTTGGGCCCGACAACTCTCAACCCTAGGTTATGCCGTGGGGACATTTCGGAGATGTCCTCTTTATTCAACATTCGCTGCCCGGCCACTCCCGATTGGCGGGAATAGTCCGGTATTTTTGAATCTATCGTCCGTATCAGTGATTCCTGAAGTGCAGGAGGCACCGCTTTTTGAGAGGCGACACGAGGTGCGGATCGTGGCCAGTGCTTCGTCCAGGCTCTGTGATAAGGTTGAGGTAGGTCCCCTTGGAAGGGCGAAGCTCCTGCTGAGCCGCGAGTTGGAGACGACGTTTAGACTTCTCGCGGGGAGAACTGAGAAATTTCGTAGGACGGACGTCCTCGTCCGTCCGGGAGGAAAGCCTGGAAGAGCGACGGACGAGGACGTCCGTCGTACGTCTCAATCCGTCCCGAGTGAAGTGTACTCGCCAGAGCGGCTCGGCAGGAACTTCGTCCTTCCCCGGGAGGCGATCCCCTGCGGTGAGCGTTGACGAGGCGCTAGCTGACCCACGAGTCGAACACACGCACGTTTCGCCAGTTGGACTTGTACTGTTCAATGAAGGTCAAGTGATCCGGGGCGACCTGATACAAATCGTGCGCGGCCTTGTCCGTGAACACGACATGCAAGGCAACCTGATACATCCGGTCATTGACTGGGCGGGCGAACTCGTTCCCGACCGTTCCCGCTGCAAAGAAAACCACGCCGGGATGCACTTTCAAATACTGTTGGCAGGCGTCCACGAGGGCTGTGACTTTGGCAGCAGAAGCATCTTCGAGAGTGAAGAAGACATTGTGAGCGAGCACGTGAGGAGTCCTATGAAGGGAATCGGGAGTGAGGTGAGGAGAATAAGGAATGGCGACTTGTCCCTCAACGCTCAACCCTCATCTCTCAACGTTCTTCATGTCAGAAGCCAGAGCCGCCGCTCGTTCCGGGCGCGACCGTGGGGGGCGGACCAGAGGTCGGGGGGCCGGAGGTCGCCGCAGGACCGGCTGAACCCGCATCCGAGCCCGCGTACAGCTCGCGCCGTTGGGCATAGCGAATGGGGAACGATGACCAGACCTTTGGAAGGTCCTTCGATTCCTCATAAATCTTGAATTCCGCTCCGTCGAAGATCGGCCCGTTGGCCCCCGCTCGCATCACCCGCTCACTGACATACTGCGTGAAGCCCAGCCACTGCCGATCAGGGGCCACGGAATCAAACAAGTTGTTCCGCTCCGGACGGAACCCGATGAACTCCCGTCCCAGCGGCGCGACGTGCATTGCCGTCAGTAAGATGGCGACCATGGCATACCCCGCCGCCGCTCCGAGCAGCCAGCGAGACTCGTACATCAGCCCGGCCACCTCCAGCGTGGTCGGCATAATCCGTTCTGTCGCTTCTCTCAGGCCCCACACACCCAACGAAAACAGGCCGAGGAAAGCGATAATGTCCCAGCGGTGTTGCCACTCGTAGGAACCCAATATCCCCTGCATCATCTCAGCTGCAGGTTCAAACAGATTCATTGCCAGCAGACCGGACAGCACGATACTGATGAGGACCAGGGCGGCCCCATACGGCCCCTCTCCCGCCACGGCCCAAGTGACACCTGCGAAGATCAAGATGAGGATGAGGTCAATCATGGTTACTTCACCACCCGCACGATTTCTTCCACCGAAGTGACGCCGCGAACAACGAGCCGGACACCCTCTTCCATCATGGTCAGCATCCCCACCTTGCGGGCTTCGGCCTTAATCGCGGACATTGCTTCCGTCTCGCGAATCATCTCGCGCATCCGATCATTGACGACCAGCAATTCGAACACGCCGATCCGCCCCATGTATCCCATACCACTGCAATGCGTACACCGGTTCGCCCCCTTGTTCTCCTTGGCCCGATAGAGTTCCTTCACCTTCTCCGCTGACAGCCCCGCCTGCTTCAGGAACTCCGGGTTCGGCTTGTAGGCTTCCTTGCAATGCGGGCACAGCTTGCGCCCCAGCCGCTGAGCCAGAATGGCCGAGATCGACGAGGAGAGCATGAACGGCTCCACACCCAGGTCGATCAACCGGAACAGCGCCGTGATGGAATCGTTGGCATGGATCGTCGAGAACACCATGTGGCCGGTATTGGCCGCCTGGCAACAGACCTTGGCGGTTTCCTCGTCACGGATTTCCCCGATCATCACCACGTCGGGGTCTTGTCGCAGGACACTCCGCAGCGAGCCGCCAAACGTCTGGCCTGCCTTCGTGTTGATCTCGATCTGGTTCACGCTCTCCATCTTATATTCGACCGGGTCTTCGATCGTGATGATGTTCAACTCACTGGAGTCCAGCGAATTCAGCGCGGTGTACAGCGTCGTCGACTTACCGGCTCCCGTGGGGCCACAGCTGAGGAACAGCCCGTGAGGCTGACGGATGATCTTCTCGATCGACTCCTGCATCTGCTTGCGCATGCCGAGGTTTTCGAGTGATTTCACCGAGTTCGACTGGTCGAGAATACGCAGCGACATTTTCTCGCCGAAGCGCGTGCCTTGGGTGGCGACGCGGAAGTCGATTTCGCGGGCCTCGACAATTGCTCCGAATGAGCCGTCCTGCGGGCGGCGGCGTTCGGTGATGTCCATCGCGCTGAGCACTTTGAAGATGTTGACGATGGCATCGCCCACGGCGCGATCGAACGGCTCGGTCGGGTACATGACGCCGTCAATACGCAGGCGGACCGACAGTTCGTCTTCCTTCGGCTCCAGATGGATGTCAGTACACCGCCGCATGATGCTGTCGTACACCAGTTCGCGAGCCGCGACATACCCCTTGGACTGCTCCACCGCGCGCGAGGTCTTGTCGTCCCGCTTACCAGTACTGGTCTTGCCGACGAAGACAATCGGCGGGCCGGACGCCTTTTCCACTTCTTCGCGAGTCCCGAGGTGGATGCCAATCTTCGAGAGCTGCTTGCGGGTCCAGTGCTGGATGTGCTTCTTGGTCATCACGCGGGCCGACTCCGGCACCACTTGATTCCTCTCCGAGACATACATCCCCAGGGGAAAACCCATCGTCATCAGCGCGACCCCGAGACCCCCGAAGGCCAACGGCACCGTTACCGAGGCCAGAAAACCGGCCATTCCCCCCGCCAGCATCAGCGAATTCCAGTATTCCGGCCGGACGCGCAGCCCCTTGCTATCCTCATTGACCCAGTTGCAGTAACTCGTCCATGCGAAGAGCAACAGAAAGACCGGGATGAACCTGATCCAGCTGAAATAGAATCCGACCTGGAGAGGCGAACGATTCCCGCGCGTGAAGCCCATCGGGTCTGGGGCCCATTTTCCCGCGCTGGCGACCGCTGCCACTGCCGCTGGAGGTATTGCCACGGGGGCCGCCGCGCCCGGCACGCCAGCAGGCGGCACTTGATCGGGAAGGGGAGCTTGTGCGCAGGCCACCGCGACGCTCAGCGACCACATCGCCAAACTATACAGACCCAGTCGAAGGACTCGGTAAGTCGCAGCCAGCCACTTCAAGGGAATCTCTCCTGCCAAGGGGTTTTTCATCACAACTCACCCGCTGGGATGTGACCTTTAGTCCTGCATGATCTCGACTTCCTTGGACGAGGCCGAGCTGTTCACTTCGCCCTCGTACTTCTTCGTCAGATTCTGAATGTCTTCCTTGCAGGCCTTGCACTCATCCTCGGTCATCAGTTTGTCCTTCTCGCCCTGGTCCGCGTGCTTGTTGGCATCGCGGCGGACGTTGCGGATGGCGACACGGGACTCTTCCGCCAGCTTGCCGATGCGATGAGCCATTTCCTTGCGGCGTTCCGTCGATAGTGGAGGGACATTAATGCGGATCAACTTGCCGTCATTGATCGGGGCCATGCCCGCGTCGCTCGCCTGAATGGCCTTCACGATTTCGCCCAGCTGCCCGGCATCGAATGGTCGAATGACGATCTGTTGCGGCTCGGGGCAGCTGATGTTGGCCATCTGCTTAAGCGGGGTCGGTGACCCGTAATAGAGGACGCGGACCGAGTCGACCAGGCCAGGCGTGGCTCGTCCGGTTCGCAATCCCTGCAACTGGCCCTTAAAGACGCTGGCGGCTTTTTCCATCCGTTCTTCCACGTCAAACAGAATCTCTTCCTGAGTCATGCTCTCACCTCAAATGATCTCGCTGGCATCTGACTCTCCGAAGAGATTTCGGGCCTTCGCCCGACATCAGACCCTCTCTCTGGCGCTCAGTGTTTCCCCTGAAACAACCGAGAGTTCACTATCCACGACGATACCTAAACCGCCGCATGAAGAGAAGCGATCCCCTTTGAGCCGCGACCACTTAGGGGGGTGCGAGACGCACATTGCGCAGCCGGGGAATGACCTCCCTACACAGCCACATCCTCCACATCCAGTATTCGGTTTTTCCTTGTCGGTGACGGACGATCGACGGTGAGGTCGGGGACACAGATTCTCACCGATTCGGAGAGCCTTTACGGCTGCACACCGGGAGCGATGAGGGCTGCTCTGGCCTCTGAAATCTGTGAGAATCTGTGAAATCTGTGGACGAGTCCACCGTGTCTCGCCAGTCGTCCGGAGCCTGATGTCCCGGAGGCAATCACACAGTGTGTCTCGCACTCCACTTGTGAAGCCGTGTGCGGTCAGATTCATGGCGGGGGTAAATATTAAGTGCGCAGGAGGTTGTAGGGCGATTTCAGTCCGGTGAATCGGGGAGCGGACTCGACAGTCAATCATGGTGACAGCCACCATGGATGCCTCCTGGGGCGGGGTGGCCCCGACATCGCATTGGATGTCTGGGGCACTCCGCCTGAGAGTGAGGGCGATCCGGACTCGTGTTTTTGGAGGATTGTGACCAAGGGAATTGAGATCGTACGCGGCCCTGGTTCGTCGCAACCGTGAGGATGGCTGAGTGTTGCAGCCAATCTCGCAACTATTCGCCGGACAGTTGTGATATTTGCGCCGGAATTCATCTCGCAAACGGACTATTATTGAAAGCCTGCGTTGTCCATCACCTTTGATCAGTCGTCGTGATTTGCTTTCACTTTGCCGTTGGCGTGCAGTGCGTCACAAACTCCCAGTGATCTGTGTCCCAGCGTGTCGTGGTTGTCTGCGGATTGAGAAGGGATCACTGTTGCGAATCCACACGCGAGATCTTGTCATCACATTCGCAAATGCCTCCCTGCTTGGTGGCTGATGTCTTTCCTCGTCTCGACCGCCGATCTGCCTTCGTCTCAGGCTGGCGGTACGTCTGTCGAGGACGATGGCGACGATGTCGTCGCCACGATCCCGATCAAGGTGCCGCTCCCCACGATTGCCCCCACATCCGCATCTGAGACACCTCCGACCGAGGCTCTCATGCCCGTGCTCTCGGATGTCGAACTGCTGGCGGCCTTCGTTCAGCGGCGCGACCCCGCAGCCTTCACTCACATCGTCGAGCGGTACGGCCCCATGGTCTACCGCGTCGCCCTCCGGGCCGTTGACGATACACACAGTGCTGATGATGTGTATCAGGCCACCTTCCTGGTCCTCGCTCAATCGGCTCACAAGATCCGCAGCGGCGAAGTCCTCCCCGCGTGGCTGCATGGCACGGCCCGCAACATCGCCCGTCGCCTCTTGGCCCACCTCGCCCTCGAACGCCGACAACTCGCTCAACTCGCCCAGCAGACCCTCGCGGAGAAAGGCGGGGAGATGACACCCTCGACCGAACTCGATCCCTTTGAACAACTCACTCGGCTCAACGAGCAACAGCTGCTCGATGAGGAGCTGCAACAACTCCCCGAGGCCAGCCGGGCACCGCTGGTACTGTTCTATCTGGAGGGTCAGACCCAGTCCGAGATCGCCCAGCAAATGGGCTTGTCGGTCGAAGCCGTGGAGGGCAGACTGCGGCGCGCCAAGCAGGAACTGCGACTACGGCTCGTCCGTCGCGGAGTGTTTCTGTCCACCGTCGTGGCCGCTGCGACGGTACTCACTCCTTCGATCGCGTGTGCTGCTCCGGCATCCACGCTCGTGTCCGCCACTCTCGCGACAGCTCTGGGGACCACAGCTGTCGGTACGTCACTTCTCGGGGGCACCGCCGCCAGCACCACGCTGACTGCGAGTGTCCCCACAGCTGCCAAACTCGCCGCACAGGAGGTCGCCGCCATGTCCGCTGCCAGTAAAGCCACTGCGATTTTTTTGACCACCGCCGCGTCGACAACCGTGGCGACGGGGCTGCTCTTTGGAGCGATTGCGGGTTCGCTCTGGGGAGTCCCCGGACTCGCCCCCTCTGTGTCCGACTCACCCACCGTCGAGATGGCGTCCCCGCTGAACATCGTTCGGGAGGAGGGTGAGCCTGATCCGTTCTCGCTGGAGAGAGAGCAGCCGGTGCTGCTGGCGCTGGTGGAGCCGGATCAGGTGCCTGAAGAGAACAGACTGAAGACCACCGTCTACCAAGTCGGCGACCTGAACGCAGACTCATTGAAATGGGTGAGGCAGTTTTTTGAAGCGAACGCTGACTCCGTTGTTGAGCACAAGCCCACGAAGGGACTCGTGGTTCGGGCGACCTCGGAAAGTCACTTGAAGATCAGTGAGATGTTGACTGCCTTGCGGAATCAGCAAATCCCCGGTGAGTCGGAAGTGGCTCTCAATTCGGTTCCAGAGACTGCGACCCAAGAGGTCGGAGATGCTCCACAGGATCAGACTCAAGTGGAATTGCCCGCGACAGTCTCCACTCCAGAAGACACCGATGAGTCCGACGGACGATTCCGGATGACGCGGCAATATGACGTGTCAGACTTCGATGCCGATCTCCGGAAGAAGTTCGTCGACTTCTACAAGCTAAGCAAGTCTGTGACCTTCGATGACAACATCATGAAGATTAGAGCGTCACACGAGGATCACTGGCTCTATCAGTTCGCACTCGACAACTATCGCGAAAAGCGGGACCAGGGGAAGCTGAACGAATCGGAGTTCGACTCCGTGCTGTCGCTCCTTCGCTCAGAATATGCGAAAGCCCCCGATGCCGCCCGCCAGAAATTGATAGCCGCCGAGCAAGACTTGATCGACCGAGAACTGACGCATGGTCGTGTGGACAAGGGAACTGGCGATTTGCGGCGGCGGGTGGAGCTGTGGCAAGCGGTGGTCAACGCCGTTCGCAATCCCGAAGACTCGAAGTCGTTGGGCAAACCCGCTTTCCAGGCGAGCGAGTCCAGTCCAGTAGCGAAGCCCGTGGTCTACCAAATCGCGGATTTGGACATCGATCACAAGTGGATCGCATTGGAGTATGCCCGGACACTGGATGTTCATGTGGCGAGCCACGAGAGTACTCACTCGTTCGTCGTTCGCGCGAACGATGAGGTTCATCGACAGATCAGTACGTTTATCGGGAACCTGCGAAAGGCCGCTTACGAGAAGAACATCGAGTCCGTGAGCCGGCAGATTGCCTGGCGGCTCAAAACTCACAGTGACAACCACCCGGCAGTGGAACAATTGCGGCAGCTGTTGGCACAGTTGGAACGAGTCGAGAAAGAGCATGGAGAGCTTCAAGCGGAAGCGATGAACAATGATTTGTTTGCCAGGCACAGGAATTTGTCGTTCTTCGCGGGTGTGGCGGAGGAGACACAGGCAGGAGAGGAAGAGAGCGCATCCAACACTCATCAGGACCCAGAAGCTTCCAAGCTCTTGGACAACCAAGTTGTCACGATCGACACCCCCGAGTCGTCACTGCGGCTGGTATTGAATCAGAGTCGCAAATTGACGTTCCCGACGAAGATTACAACGGTCGATGGGTTCGCTTCCAAGCTGCTGACCGTCACCCCCCAGGCGGTGGATACGATTCGTGTCGAGGCTCTGGCAGTTGGGGAGACGGAAATGGAGGTCACTTGTGAATCCGGCAAGAAATACATCGTCACAGTTCTGGTCAATACTCCGATTGAACATGCCCTCCAGGATGAACTGGTCCGCCAGAAGGATGCCGAGATCCTCAAGTGGCAACAGAACTATCGCACGGAGCAGGTCGAGAAGGAACAGATCCGCGACGAGCTCGCCCGTCAGTCCAAGGAGTTGAATGAGCGGGTTTCTCGATTGAACAAGATCGTCGACTTTCAGCGGCAGCGATTCGATGAGCTCGCGCCGCCGATGGACTGCTTTCCTTTAGCAGACGGGAAGATCACCACAGTCGACAATGCCACCGGGACGGTCTGGATCAATCTCGGTCGCAAGAATGGGTTGCGGACGCAGCTGACCTTCAGCGTGTACGACAAGACTCACAAGGGGTTGGGGCGTGACCCGCAAGACGTGAAGGCCAAGCTCGAAGTGGTGGAGGTCCGCGAGGCATCTTCCATCGCCCGCGTCGTCGAAGAGGAGCGCGATCGCCCGATCGCTGTGGGCGACGAGATATTTTCTCCCGCGTGGTGCGAGGGATTGCCGGAACACTTTGCGTTGGTTGGTAATGGGGATCTCAACGCCGATGGCAGTATAGATGCCAAAGACCGCAAAATCCTGAAGGATCTGCTCGCCCACTCCGGAGCCACGCTCGACGTGGAAGTCACCGACGACGGCAAGCGACTGCCCGCCGATGGGAAGCTGACGGTACAGACGAAATGGCTCATCGTGGGCGATCTCGATCAAGACGCAGTTCTGGAGGAGACCAGTTACAAGTCTCGTAAGCAAAAGCTGAATCAGGCTCTCGACCGAGATATTGCGTTGGCCCAGCGAGCGCTGTCCACCTCACCCGAAGAAGCCGTCTCTCTGCTGGAGGGGATACGCGCAGCAATCCTGTCCGCACCCATCGACTCCTACGATGCGTCGAATTTGCTTCGGAGAGCGGATGCTGCCTTATCCGACACCAAGAACAAGCTCGAAGTCCAGAAAGCTCCCGCTCCTGCGGAGAATCCGCACAAGAAAGAGGCTGAGACCAATCCGCAAAAGTTAGAACCCACTGCAGCGGAGAAAGCGAAGCAACTGAAACAGCTGGTTGACCGCATTCGGGAACTCATGGATGAGGGGTATCATTTCTTACCGAATGCAGTTCAGGGAGCAGGCATCAGTAAAGCCGAGCCTCAGCCACTCAACACATCCACAAACACAACGGAACTCAATTCTCAAACCAAAGTGTCTACCCAGCACGAGCTGCTGGTTCAGGAAGCTCGCGAGCATGGAATCAAGATCGTGTCGCTGAAGGACTTCCTGACCTACATGGGCTGGAAGCCGGAGAGTCGAATTTACCTTCCCGGAGGCGGTGTCCCGTTCAACCTGAAGCCGGGGGCCAACCCGCCCGCATTGAATGAACTCGCGCAAGCTCCTGTCGCTTTGCCGAAATCCGCACCGATCACGGACGAGATGAAACAGTTTCTCACCGAGTGGGACACCCAGAACCAGAAGATCACGACACTGGAGTCGTCATTCACCCGCTTCGAATTCGACGAAGTATTCGGAACCGAGACCAGATCGACGGGGAAGTTCTACTTGGAGAGGCCAGACCGCTGGCGCATCGACTTCGAACCCGCCGATGCGGCACTCCTCGCCAAGCCTGCGGGCCGCAAGGATGCCGATGGGACGCCGTTCAAGGTCAAGCCCGGAGTGTCCAGCAAATGGATCTGCACCGGCAAGCGAGTCTACATCCTGGATGTCATGAACAAGGCTTACGACGTGTTGGAATTCCCGCCCCAAGGGCAGGGAGACAATCGGGCGCGAGCAGGGTTGCCTCACGCCGTTGGCGGTCCACTGCCGTTCCTCTTCTTTATGACAGCTCAGGACGCGAAGCAACTCTTCTCACTGCGATTCGGTGCATTCCACAACTCGCTCGGGGACAAACTCGACGCGAATGGACAGCCTCGTCGCAAGGCGATGCATATCATGGCCAACCCGGTCGATATCAACATCGCGAAATTCTACTCCCAGGCCGAAGTCATCTTCGACGCGGATACCTATCTCCCGCTGAATCTGCGCACGATCGATTCTGGCCGAAACAAGGAGACGGTCTACAGCTTCGACCAGAGCCAAATGAAGCTCGGGGTGAAGTGGGATCTTTTGAGCCCATTCCACGATCCAGTGCTGCCGGGTTGGAAACAGACATCTCTGAATGACTGGCCGATTGAGTTCCCCACGATGGAAACCATCTTCAAGGGGATGTTGTCGGGTAACTCAATCGCCCCCCCTCAGAGAACTCTCGATCCCGCTTCCCTCGCCCGGACGATCTCCATCACCGATCCCGAGACCGAGGTCGAACTCGCCGTCCACGAGATTCGCCTCCTCCAGTTCCCGATCGCAATCGCCAAGGCCGAGGTGCAGTACGAACCAGTTCTTGATGTGAAACCCGTGCGGGGCCAAATTGACACGCTTCACATAAGGGCCATCAACGATGGCAGATGCCAGCTGATCGTCACTGGGACCAATGACGCGGTCTATCGCGTCGGCATTACGGCCGGAACCCCGCCGATGAATCGGTTCCGCGATCTCGATTCGAGTGAAGAGAAGGCGTTCAGAGCTCTTCAGCAGCATGTCAGCCTGGAGTTCCCCGACACCTCGCTGAAGGAAATCTGCCGTTTGATGACTGCACAGCACAACCTCCCGTTCACGCTCGACACGGAGGATTTGAAAGCGGCTGGGGCCGACCCCGACCTGCACGTCTCCATTACCGCCAGTGGACCCACGCTGGCACAAGCTCTGACCACGATGTTGGAGAAAGTGAAAGAGCATCCCCTCGACTACTACATCGACAGCGGGGCGGTCCACATCTCGACCGTCGCGGCGATGAAGGACCGCGAGCGACTGGTCTACTACCGGCTCGCTTGCCTCAGCCCCGAAGGCCAAGCCGCAGCTGAGAAGTACATCACCCCGCTGGCGATATCGGTCGCCCCTCTGGAGGGCGATTTGCTCGTCGATGCTTCGGTCTACACACACAAGAAGTTCGAAGAGTTCCTGCGTGGAGCGTGGCGACTGGAGTCCCAGCGACCCGCGCGGGAGATTCCGCTCGGTCTGTCCGCCCCAGCGAATCGTTCGCCAGGAGCCATCTCGCCAGTACCTCGAACGAGCCCACTCGAAGGGTCACTCCCCAAACCACACTCGCCCGAGTTACCACTGGGCTTGAAACCAGGTCAAAACCCACCGGAAGCGATCGGTGGAGAAGGCCAGCCAAAGTCCCAGAGTGAAGAGGTGTTCGTCTCCCTGAAACTCTTCGAAGTGGACGAGGCGGGATTTCGCCAACTCGCCGACGAGCATCGTACAGAGGGCACGCGCAAGCTCACCCCCAAGCCAGACTTTCCGAAACTGCTGCGTGCGTTGACTCGCGAGAATCGCGGCCGCCTGTTGGAGGAACTGACATTGGCCTCTCAGATGGGCCGGGCAAGCAAGTCGATGTCGGGCGGAGATTTCCCGGTGCCTGCCTCCGAAACAGAGGGCGACAAACCGGCACGTCAAGAATTCGGCATCATGACCGAGATGACCCCCATCAAACGAGAGCAGGATGGTCGACTGGTGCTGAAATACGATTTGGAGTTCAGCGACCGAAACTTTAACAACTCGATTCAGACGGAAGGGTTGGTTGTTCCTAATGTTGTCGCCAAGGTGTTTCGTGGGTTCTCCATCCTTCCCGTGAAGGGCACGGACGGCATCCTGATCGGCCCAGTCGCCACCATTTCCCGATCCGAGAATGACCAGCCGGCCCGAAACGTCTCGACGTATTTGTGGATGCGGGAGGAGGTGAACAATCCACTGCGGTTGTTACCTGGCCCCACAAATCGGCCATGAACGATTCAGCATCGGCTCCGTATGCGACATTGCAAATCGCTCCAGAAACCGCGAACCTGAGACGTGGATTGCGACTCCAGCTGTCTATCATGGGGACGGGGGATGATCGGAGTGTTTCCGGGTCGTCGCAGCCCGATTCTGGAGTTGTGGATGACATCCCCCCGTCGCGGTCGATCCGGTTCGAGCAAATCTCATCGGCCGGACCGTAAGACCATGCAAATGTGCAGCCAAGTGCAGCGCACGTTGGACCAAGTGCTGTCCGGCGAACTGGATGATGACCGGCTGCGCGATGTGTATGTGGTGCAGGTGACTCCGGCTCCGGATGCGAACTGCTTATTGGTGACGGTGGCTCCGCTCGGTTTCGCGAAAGACTTTCGCCCGGAAGAGGTGATGGCCCGACTGGCCGCCCATAGCGGACGAATGCGGTCGGAGTTGGCCCGAGCGATCAACCGGAAGAAGACACCGGAATTGATGTTTCGCGTGGTGATCGAGGGGGACATGCCGCTGCCATCGCCGCCAGAGATTGCAGAGGAAATCGACGAACAGGACGACGAGTCCTTTGACTGAGCCATCTCGGATGCTGTCTGCTCTCGGTGGAGGAAGTTCCGAAGATTTCACCGCACAGTTTCGCAGAGGGACACAGCTCTTCTGACTCCGCACTGCAAACCATTTAAGTTTGCGTGTCGTGAGATAATTGCTGCACGCTCAGCATATTCACAGTGGCCTGGAGACCTCTGTACCCCGAAGGGGTTTTACACCACAGCCCAGGGTCGCGACGTAGGAGCCCACCCTGGGAAACGCGGCCCCGAAGACCCCACCCTGCAGGGGCGGCACACCCGCTCGCGACGTGTAGAACCCTTTCAG